>CALVTC010000029.1 GCA_944359885.1 uncultured Bacilli bacterium
ATGGGATTTACACCACTTGCTGGTATTATGATGGGAACTCGTTCTGGAGATATTGATCCATCTATTATTCCTTATGTTATGGAACAAGAGGGGAAAAACGCTAGTGAAATTATTGATGATTTGAATAAACGCAGTGGCTTATTTGGAATGAGTGAATATAGTAGTGATATGCGTGATATTTTAGAGCGTTGTAATAGTCAGGATGAGAAGGCAATCATTGCTCGCGATAAATATGTACGTAGAATTGTGGATTATATTGCTCAGTATTATGTATTATTAGGTGGTGCTGATGTTATTGTGTTTACGGCAGGTGTTGGTGAAAATAGTATTCCTGTACGTAGACAAATTTGTGAGGAGTTATCTTGCCTTGGTGTTAAGATTGATTTAGATCTTAATAATAAAAGTGGAGAACTTGTAAAGATTAGTACTGATGATTCTAAGATTTTAGTTTATGTTATTCCAACAAATGAAGAGTTAATGATAGCAAGAGATACCTTACATTTAATTAATAGATAGGAAGAATTTCATGTATAGAAAGATTTTAAAGACAATTAAAAAGTATGATACGATTGTTATTGCTAGACATATCGGGGTAGATCCTGATGCTTTGTGTAGTCAACTTGCTCTTCGTGATGTTATTCGTCTTAATTTTCCTGAAAAAAAAGTAATTGCTGTTGGTACAGGAAGTCAAAAATTTGCTCATATTGGTAAGTTGGATAAGTTAGAAAAAGTTCATGATGCATTGTTGATTGTTACGGATACTCCAGATAAGAAAAGAGTGGACTCTGTTGATTTTTCTCAATTTTCTTATGTTATTAAGATTGATCATCATCCATTTGTAGAATCTTTTGGTGGAATTGAATTAATTGATGATCAGGCCTCTAGTGCATGTGAAGTTATTATGAAATTTTTAGTTCATACGAAGCTTTTACTTAATCCTCAGATATCAGAATGGTTATATATGGGACTTGTATCTGATTCTAATAGATTCTTATTTGATAGTTCTACACCAGAATTATTTGCTTTAGTATCTTACTTTTTACAAAAATATCCTTTTAGTCTTTCACAATGTTATCAAAAGCTTTATTTAAGACCATTAAATGAGGTACGATTAGAGGGTTATATTGCTTTAAATATGAAAGTAACTGATCACGGGTTAGGATATGTTAGTATTACCAATGATGTTATTTTAGAGTATGGAGTTGATAGTGCTAGTGCTGGTAATATGATTAATAATTTTAATTTTATTAAAGAAGTATTGGTCTGGGTAACTATGACAGAAGATGTCAAAAATAATCAGATTCGCGTTTCGATTCGCTCTCGTGGGCCAGTTATTAATCATGTTGCTGAAAAATATCATGGGGGAGGTCATAAATTTGCCTCTGGTGCAAGAGTTCCTACTATGGATGAAGCAATGAAAATTATTGATGATTTGGAAAAGGTTTTAATAGATTATCAAAAGGAGGAAATGACGAATGGTAATTAAAGATGCTAGTTTGGAAATTATTGCGACTAGAAGAAGTCAATATCCAGATGATGGGAAACCAGAGTTTTTATTGGTTGGTCGAAGTAATGTTGGGAAAAGTAGTTTTATTAATGCTATTTTATCTAGAAAAAATTTAGCTTATACTTCTTCTCGACCTGGTAAGACTCAAACTTTGAATTTTTATTCTGTTAACGATAGTTTTTATTTAATAGATGTTCCTGGTTATGGGTATGCATCTGTTGATAAAAAAACTCAGTCAAAATTTGGAATGATGATTGAAGAGTATTTAGAAAAACGTGAAGTTTTAAAAAGAGTATTTTTATTAATTGATTTTCGTCATAAACCTACTGAAGATGATTTACTTATGTATAATTTTTTGAAATATTATAATTTACCAGTTACTGTGATTGCGACAAAGGCAGATAAAGTCGGTGGTAGTAAGAAAGAGAAGAATTTAAAAGATATTTTGGATACCTTAGATTTGGTAGTGGGAGATGACTTGGTAGTATTTTCTAGTGTAACAAAACTGGGTGTTAAAGAAGTAGTGAAAAAAATAGAGAGTCTAATTAACAGTGATGTTATTTAGACTTTTTTCATATATTACAATAGGTGAGTCTATGAAGATAGAAAAGATTGGGCAGCAAAGATATTTTATTTTTTTTCATATTTTATATTTAAAAAATATTGATTTCAGTAAAGAAAAAATTATTGATACTGTAAAAAGATTATTAAAAAAGTTAAAGAAAAGATTAATGCTGCGAGGTTTTTATAAAGTGGGAGTATATCTTCATTCTAAAGTAGGATTGTTTTTAGAGTTATATCAGTTAGAGGAATTCGAGTATGATGATAGTTTGGATTTTAGAGTATTGGTTTATTTAGATGAGAAAATTTATTTTAAAACAGATGATTATTTTATTTTACCAAGTGATGTACCTATTTATTATGATCAGGGATTTTTTTATTGCGATGTTAGTTTTATACCAGATATGTTATCAGTTATAGAGTTTGGTGAATTTATTTATGGAAAGAAGTTATATCCTATTATGTTTCGCTGGCAGAAGTGTTGATTTTTGCTTTTTTTTCTTATTTATTTTATAATACAACTTGGTGATTTTAAATGAGACGTCATTATTTATTTTATTTATTCTTGATTTTTCTAGTTATAATTATTTTTATTGGATATTTTGTTATTATAGGGAGGAATGTACAGGAAGCTAAATTATTTTCTGATGTTCGAGTGTTAGAGGGATTTTCTTTGGATAGTAAAGTGGAACTTTCTTCTACTGTTTCTTCTTCTTATATCGAGGTTGAAGATGCTATTTCGGATTATTTTGATTCTTTTTTGGAACAATATCAGACTGTTAAGGCTTATGCTTTTGACGATAAGTTGGTTTCTTTACTTTCTGTTTCTAATTACTTAGAGAATGGTCCTTTATTTCAAAATAGTATTTCATATGTAGAAGATTTAGAAAATAATTTTTTGGTTGATATGAATAAGCTTCTTTCTATGTGTGATGAAGACTTTATGGAAGAATATGCAAAAAAATTAGATTTTTCTTCTTATTATCAGGATTTGTTTTTAGATGTTATGGTTCATACTTCTATTTTTGATCAGTTTCAAAATTATAAACAGCAATTTTTAGAGAGTAAAGAACAAATAGAGTTAGTATTTCAAACAAGTATTTCTGTATTTGAGTTTTTAAGCAGTCATGTTGATGAGTGGAAGGTAGAAAATGATGAGATTCAATTTTCTACAGAAGAGTTAGTAAATGAATATCAAGATTTAGTTTCCTCTATTCAATAATTCTTTTTCTTGTGGCAATATTAAAACTTGAGATATATCTCTAACTTCTTCATTAAAATTCTGGCTAATACTATATTAAATTACCTACATTCCTACATGCTTAATCATCCGAACTTAAAAGTTCCATTATCTATAACAGAATTAATAAATAATTATATGGCAGACTTTCACAAAAACGTACTCAAAGTACCTGTTATAATTCGTCTTTGCCGATATTTGTTATAATAATAAAAAACATAAAGAAATCAAAATTTTAGTTTTGATTTCTTTATGTTTAAGATTATACATGTTATAATTATTTTGATGAGTAGTTAGGAGATTCGTATGTCAGTATTAGGATTTTTTATGACACCGGATGGTGATGTTTTACCTTTTGGTGAATGGGTAGAGAGTGTAGATAGGGATAATCGTTGTCAATTGCACGATACAAGTTTTGAAGATGATGTTTCTAATTCTGAGGAGTTTTTGGCTTTAAATCTTCCTTATAATAAGAAGACAAATATCATGTTACAGGCGCCTGTTTTTACCCAGTATGGTGTTGCGATGGGATTTAATAACACCTTTTGTGTAGATGAGGGATATTTTTTTAATTTGTTTGTTCCTTGTGAATTGACACAAGATCAGAATGAGAGCTTTCAAGTGTTATATCCTGAGTTATGCATTTTTGATCATTTTATGGTTGATCGTGTTTCTTATAGTAGTGTTTTAGAGTTTTATGAGGAAAGAGGAATTCAATGTAATTCTTCTGGTAATTGTTCTAAGACGTTTAGTAAAAAAATGTTTGTTAAAGAAAAATAATCCACAGGTTTTGTGGATTATTATTTTATATGACAATAGCAATTAAGTTATTTGAACCTTTATTTACTATTTTTGCTAGTGTAGTTTGTAATTTTAATCTAATGTTATCTGGCATCATATTAATTTTTGCTTGTATTCCTTCTTGAACGATAGAGTCTAGACTTCGTCCAAAAATTTCACTTTTCCAAATATCATTTGGATTTTTATCTTTGTCTTTGGTTAAATAATCTATTAATTCTTTACTTTGTACTTCACTACCAATAATTGGTTCAAATGTGGATTCTACATCTACTCTAATCATGTGAATTGATGGAGCAACTGCTTTTAATTTTACACCGTAACGTGGTCCTTGTTTTACAATTTCGGGTTTATCTAGTTTCATATCTTCTATAGATGGTGTTGCGACACCGTATCCTGTTTGTTTTACCATTTTTAAAGCATATTTGATTTGATCATATTCTTTTTTTGCTACATTATATTCTTGGAATAGTGCTAGTAAGTCCGCCTTATTTTTAACATCTATTTTTATAATATCTGTTAATGTTTTATTATATAGGTCAGCTGGTGCTGTTAATGTTACTGTGATAATACCAGTTGCTGGATCTACTTCTGATAAGTATGCTTTTTCTATCATTTCATTATTTAGGAAGTGGTCGGTAATATGTTCAATATCTTTTAATTTATCAATTTCTACAACACTTTCTCTAATGGCATTCATGTATGCTTCTTTTACTGGATGGTCTGGATTTAGAATTGTAATCCATTCTGGCATGCTTACTTTTACTTCTAGAACTGGGAATTCATATAGTGCTTCTCTTAGAATATCATACATATCCTTTTCATTCATTGCTTCAATACTAATAGGTAATACAGGAACTTGGTGTTCTTCTTTTAATGATTCTGCTAATCTTTGTGTCTCTGGTAGAGTAGGATGTGTAGAGTTTAATATTACGATAAATGGTTTACCAATGCTTTTTAGTTCTTCTATCACTCTAGTTTCTGCTTCTATATAATCATTTCTTTCAAAGTCACCAATTGATCCATCTGTTGTTACAACAATACCAATAGTAGAATGATCTTTAATGACTTTTTCTGTACCAATTTCAGCAGCTTCTACAAAGGGAATTTCTTCATTATACCATGGTGTTTTAACCATTCTTGGACCATTCTCATCTGTTGCTCCTTGTGCTTTATCAATCATATAACCTACACAGTCAATTAATCTGATATTACATGTAAAGTCATCGATTTTGATTTTAGCTGTATTATTTGGAACAAATTTTGGTTCTGTTGTCATAATTGTTTTTCCTGCGGCACTCTGTGGTATTTCATCTAGGGCACGTTTTCTTTCATATTCATCCTCAATATTTGGGACAATTAATGTTTCTACCATTCTTTTAATAAAGGTTGATTTTCCTGTTCTTACTGCCCCTACAACACCTAGATAAATATCTCCGCCACTTCTTTTTGCAATATTTTTAATAATTTCATATTTATCCATACACATTCTCCTTATACAGTTAACTTTATGTTATCCATTCAAAAAAAAGAACGATTTTTCATCATTCTTTATAAGTTATAGAATTTAATATTTTTTCGTAGAATTCGTTACATGAACTAGATTCTGTGTCACTATATGTATCTATTTTGTAAAATACTTTATTATTGTCGTATGCATAGATATTTTTTATTTCATAGTCGCTTGTAACAGATAAATGAATCCATGGTTTGTTATTTAGAGTTATTGTTTCTATTGGAGATACTATATCATTTTGACTTGTATATGTTCTATCTTTTACATATTCTTCTACATCATCATATAAATAAGCGTATTCTTCTTTTTCTATTGTGATATTACAATAGTCATCATTTTTCATGTAAGTGTAGTTTTTATAGTCTTCTGTATTATAACTAGATGGCGTAAATCCTTTTGGAATTGTATAAGAAATATCTTCTAGTTGATAAGTTTTTTGTGTTTCTAATTCTTTTTCTTTCTGTGATGGAATGTAATCTAGTATATATATTGCAATTGTTGTTAAGATAATGATTATTAGTATACTTATTAGAGGAATGATTTTATTTACTCCACCTTTTTTCTTACATATTTGTAGTACAGCGTCTTTTCCTTGGTGTTTGTTTTTTTCTTTTATGATACGTACTCTTTTTGTTACTTCGTTTAGATAAATATGAGAGAATGCAGTAGAAAAAATGATAACAGCAATCGCTGGGAATACAGGGTTTATTATTGTCATTATTAGTAGAATAATCCATAATATGCCTAGTAGATAAAGTTTTCTATAGAAAAAGTAAATTGGTCCAAAAAAGAGAGTTGGAAGGGAAAATTTTGTATTTTTAATTTTATCGTAATTCTTGCCAACATATGTCTTTATTAGATCTTCTTCGCTTCCAAAACTATAATTTAAGCTATATTGATATTGCTCATCGTGAGAGTTTTTTTCTGTTATTTGTTTTTTTTCTAGTTGTTCTTCTCTAGGAATATAGTTATATCTACTTAGTTCTTCTTGAATATTTGCTCCACAGTGAGGACAAATGGATTGGTTTTTTTCTATTTTTGTACCACATCTTAAACAAAACATAATACCACCTACTTATTTTTATTTTATCATATATAAGAAAAATACCATAACGGTATTTAAAACATTTTATCAATATTTTTTGGTACATTGTCTTTTAAAATAGCATTTACAATTTTATCTTCTTTTTCTTTTGAAACTTCTTTTCCAGTCATACTACTGATTTCTTGTACTACTTCTCGTAGAGTTTTTTCATCTTTCATATTTGCATTTTGAATTTTCTTGGCTAAAGACATGATGGTGTTTTTATCTACACTTGTCTTTTTTTCTACTCGTTTAAAGAAATTATCACCAAACATAGAGACCTCCTATATTTAGTATATGTTTCTTTTTTAAGATTGTCTTCTTTTTTCTCCTAATTTTCTACATTGTCTATTAAATTCTTCTAAGGAGATAGTGTTGTTCATTAATCTTTCGTGAAGTAATGCTAATGTTTTATCGTACATTTCGTTTTTGTCTAAAGGGTTGATGTGTTGTTTTGTTTTAATATCTTGTGTAAAGATGTTTTTCATTTGTTGTGGTTTACCTGTATTTTTATTGTTAAAGTTTTCATTGTGGAAAGGATTGTTTCGGTTTTTTGAAAAATTGTTATTGTTTCCTATTATCATATTATTCTTCTCCATTTCTATTTTTGAATTGAAGAATAATTGGAGTTCCTTCTAATTCAAAGTTTTCTCTTATTTTATTTTCTAGATATCTTTCATAGGAGAAGTGTACTAATCCTTTATTGTTTACTCGTAATGTGAATTTAGGAGGTTTTATTCCTGTTTGAGAACTAAAGTATATTTTTAATCTTTTTCCTTTATAAGAAGGTGGGATATTTAGTTGATAGGCATCTAATATTACGTTGTTTAATAAACTGGTTGGTATTTCTCTTTTAATGTTTTCTGAGACTTTAATTACTTCTGGCATAAGGGTGTGAATTCGTTTTTTGGTTAATGCTGATAAGTAGACAATCGGAGCATATGATGCGAATTGAAATTCTTGTCTCATTTCTGTTTCCCATTCTTTTATTGTTTTGTCTTTTACAGTGTCCCATTTATTTACAACAAAGATTAGTCCTTTTCCTCTTTCAATTGCATATCCTGCAATATGTTTATCATGTTCTTTAATTCCTTCTTCTGCATTTATAACGACTAAGCAGATATCACTTCTATCAATTGCTTTTAGAGAACGAAATAAACTATATTTTTCTACTGCCTCAAAGACTTTTCCTTTTTTCCTCATTCCTGCTGTATCGATTAAGATGTATTCTTTGTTATGATATTTTAATACGGAATCGATAGAGTCTCTCGTAGTACCTGCGATATCTGATACTACGACACGTTCTTCTTTTAAAAGTGCGTTCATTAAACTACTTTTTCCGACATTTGGACGGCCAATAATAGAAAATTTTAGGCGTTCATCTTCTTTAGATTCTTGTTCTGGAAAGTTTTTTGTAATCTCTTCCATTAATTCTATATATCCTGTATTATGAATACTACTAATTGGTATATAGGTATCAAATCCTAATTCATAAAAATCATAAATATTATTTTTTGCTTCTTTATTATCTATTTTATTGATTGCAACAATTATTTTTTTATTTGTTTTTCTTAATAAATCTCTTACAATTAAATCATTACTTGTTAGTCCTTCTTTACCATCTACAATAAAAACTACAATATCTGCTTCTTCTATTGCGATTTCTGCTTGCATTTTAATTTCATCATTAAATTTCATTTTACTTGCATCAATTCCGCCAGTATCTACTAAATAAAATTTTTTGTTGTTATAGGTTGCTTCTTGATAAATCCTATCTCTTGTTACTCCCGGTAGATCTTCAATGATTGCTACTTTTTTACCAACAATTTTATTGAATAAAGTTGATTTACCAACATTTGGTCTACCAACTAACGCTACAGTAGGTATCAATCGTATCCCCTCCAATTCATTGGTATTATATCATAGGATTGTCAAATTTTAAAGAAAAATTCATCTCTTCATAAAATCTTCTTATAAGTATGTTATAATATTAGTTAGTAAGAAGGAGGATAGATATGAAAATTGAAAATAAAGAAGTTCAAGTAGAATGGTATGATAATCCTACGATTGTTACAAATATGATTATTGCATTAATTGCTGTTGTTATTATTTTGAGTCAATCTTTTGCAATTAATAATAATCTTAGTACTCAGGCAATTTTAAGAAGCATTATTAATCATAACAGTGTTTATTTAATTGTATTAGTATATTTTGTTGCTTTAAAGACTAGGGTTGGTAAGAGATATTTTGATTTTTTGAATGTCTTTTTGATTTTACTTTATTTTATTACTAGTATTACATCTATTCTTACTGTGTTTCAATCTTTTTCTTTAGAAACATTAGTAGATTGTAGTTTACATCTTGTTTTATTTGTTTACTTATTTCATACTTTTTTTCGTAGAACTAGAGTATGGAGGGAGTTTCATTTAAATAAGTCGCCATTTAATGAAGTTCATAATGATTCTTATTTTTATGCAATTGTTATACTTACTGTTGTTTTGTTAGCTATTGATTTAATTGCAACAACTACTTTTGATGGAACCGTACTTTCTTGTTTAGATGCTATTTTTACGATTTTATTTGGTAGATATATTTTCTTATATGGTTGTTTTTTAGATAGAAAAGAAAAAAAGATAGAGTCTCATTCTAGTATTGAAGAGATTAAAGAAAAAGTAGAAGAAGTAAAAGATAAGTTAGATGAAGTAGTAGATGATATTGCTGATTCTGTTAATCAAAAGAATGTAGAAAAAAGTAATAAAGAGAAGATGCAAAAAGCAAATAAGACTAATACGAAAAAGAAGTCAGAAAAGAAGGAGGGAGAAAAGTAGATATGAATATGTTTGAAGAGATTGAAAAGGAAAAGCAAGATCTTCCTAAGATACAAAATATTACGAAAGAAGTTTCTCATTATTCTTTTAATGGATATCAAAAATTTGCTATTGTTGTTTATTTAGTTTGCTTTTGTTTTGGTATTCTTTTAGGAAATTTATTTCCTGCCTGTGGAACAAGTTCTAATTTTTATGGTACTTGTACGACAACGGAATTTAATTTTTCTTTGATGTTATTCTTTTGGTTTATATCTTTTTTAGTTTGTCTTTTCTTTTTTGCCTTAGGACATATTATTTCTTTGCTTACTTCTATTAATGAAGCGTTGCGTAAAAGTGCGTAAAATTTGTTGATATTTCTTGCAATTTATATGGAAACATGGTAAATTCAATATGTAAGCATAAAGGTGCTTAATTAATATTGTTAGGGAGGTATATATTAATGAAAAAAGTTGAATTAGTAGAAGCTGTTGCTGAAGAAACAGGATTAACTAAGGCAGATGCTACAAGAGCAATTGATGCTACTTTTAAAGTAATTACTAATGCTTTAGCAAATGGAGATAAAGTTCCTCTAGTTGGATTTGGAACTTTCGCTGTATCTGAAAGAGCAGCTCGCGAAGGACGTAATCCTAGAACTGGTGAGACTGTTACTATCGCTGCAAGAAAAGCAGTTACTTTCAAAGCTGGTTCTGCATTAAAAGATGCTGTAAACTAATGAATAGTTGTGTTAAGAGATGATGTAGTCATCTCTTTTTTTCTATATAAATAAGAGTTTTGTGGTATAATTTAAATGGTGATATGATGTTAGATAATGCATTGAAATTAATTAAAGAATTAACAAATCATAATTATAGAGCTTATATTGTTGGTGGCTTTGTTCGAGATTATTTGTTAGGGATTTCTTCTCAAGATATTGATGTTGCAACGAATGCTACTCCGAGGGAGATTAAAGAAGTTTTGCCTGATGGCTTTTTACCGAGTGAAGATTATGGTTCTGTTATTGTTAAAAAGTATGGATTACGTTTTGAAATAACAACTTTTAGAAAAGAGTTTGATTATCAGGATCATAGAAGACCGGGAGAAATTCAATATATTGATGATTTGTATCAAGATTTATTAAGAAGAGATTTTACCATAAATGCTATTTGTATTGATGAGGATGGTCAAGTAATCGACTTTTTAGGTGGTAGAGATGATTTGAATCGTAAACTTATCCGAACTATTGGAGATAGTGACGAAAGATTTCAGCAGGATGCTTTACGTATCCTTAGAGCGATTCGATTTGCCACTGTGTTAGATTTTCAATTAGATGGTGAAGTAGCGAATGCTATTTATCAACATCGTAATTTGTTAAAAGAGTTATCTTATCAAAGAAAAAAAGAAGAGTTAGATAAGATGTTTGTTAGTGGTCATGCTAAAAGAGGTATTGATATGTTATTGGAATTTCACCTAGATAAATATCTTGAACTTGATAATTTATCTAAAGTAGAAAATACAGATAGTTTAGTGGGTATTTGGAGTATTTTGAATGTTGAAGATAAGTATCCATTTTCTAATAATGAAAAGGAATTAATGAAAAATATTCGAATTGTTATGAATCTAAATAATTACGATCCTATGGCTCTTTATCGTTATGGTCTTTATGTTAACAGTGTGGCTGGTGAGATGAAGGGATTAGATAAGAAAAAGATTACAGAATGTTACCGTGATTTAGTCATTCATCATAGAAGAGATTTGGCACTTTCTAGTGAAGAGATTATGGATTATTTACAGAAAAGTCCGGGTGAATATTTAAGTGATATTTACGAAGATGTTGAACGAGAGGTTTTATATCACAGATTAGCAAATGATAAAAAATCTTTACTTGATTATATTAAGAAAAATTATGCTTCTAAATTATAGGAGCTTTTTTTCTTACTTGTTTTGTGATATTATAAAGAAGATTATTTGGAGGAGATGGTATTGTGAAAAGTGCTCAAATCGTTGGGATATTTAAACAAGGTCATTTGGTGATTCCTCTTTACTTTTTGCAACAATATAAAAAATTTAATTTATCCATGGAAGAGTTTGTTTTTTTGATGTATTTATATCAAGCAGGAGATAAGAGTTTATTTAATCCTGCTAAGTATAAGGAAGATTTGAATATAGATTCTTCTTTGATAATGCAGTATATTAGTAGTTTGACGGATAAGAAGTTTATTCAAGTAGAAGTTGTAAAGAATGAGAAGGAATTGATGGAAGAAGTTGTTTTATTGGATGGCTTTTATCGTAAATTATCTTTACTTATGGTTGAAGATACTAATGAGAAAAAAGCTAGTTATCAATCTAATATTTTTGAGATTGTAGAAAAAGAATTTGGTAGAACACTTAGTCCTATTGAATATGAAATTATTAAAGCATGGCTTGATAATGATATGAGTGAAGAATTGATTCGGGAAGCGATTAAAGAGGCAACGTTTAGTGGTGTATCTAATTTGAGATATATTGATAAAATTTTGTATGAATGGGGAAAACTTGGTATTAAGACGAGTGCAGATGTTGAAAAGCATCGTCGTAGACGTATGCAGAGGAAAGATGTGGAAAAGGATGCAGATAGTAATATTGATTTAGATATTGTAGATTGGGATTGGTTTGATGATGAAGATGATGAATGAGTTATTAAAGTATTTAGATTATTTGTTTCCGAATCCTAAGTGTGAACTTATTTATCATACGGATTATCAGTTGCTGATGGCAGTTGTTCTTAGCGCACAATCTACAGATAAAAGAGTAAATTCTGTTACTCCAATTATTTTTTCTAAATATCCTACTTTAGAAGATTTAAAGGATGCTGATTTATCTGATTTAGAGGATATTATTCGTCTAGTTGGCTCTTTTCGAAAGAAAGCAAAGTTTCTAAAAGAAATTGCTAGAAGATTAGTTGCTGAATTTGATGGTGTTGTTCCTACAGATAGGGAAGTGTTAGAAAGTTTTCCTGGTGTGGGTAGAAAGACTGTTAATGTCTTTTTAGCGGAGTTTTATCATTATCCTGCTATTGCTGTTGATACTCATGTAGAACGTGTCTCTAAAAGGCTTAAACTTGCTTATTCTAAGGACTCTGTTTTAGATGTTGAGCGTAAGTTAATGAAGAAGGTTCCAAAGGAGAGCTGGGCAAAGTTTCATTTGCAGATGGTTCTTTTTGGTAGGTATTATTGTAAAGCTGTAAAACCATTATGTAAGGATTGTCCCTTGAAAGAATATTGCCGTGAAAAAAAGAAGAATCTCGTTTGATTCTTCTTTTGTTATGGAATAATTGTAGTTGTGTTATCTGGATCCTCTGGTTCTGTTGTTCCTGGATCTTCTGGTTCAGATGTTCCTGGATCTGTTGGTGTAGTAGGTGTTTCTGGATCACTTGGCTCGGTTGGTTCTTCCTCTGGTTCTTCAAGGGTGTATGTTGCTGCTTCTCCTTGGATACCACTATATCCTTTGTAGGTTGCTACAACTCGATATGTTCCATAAGGAGATGCATTTCCTAAGGTATAAGTATAACTTGTATCTTCTGTAAATGCGATTAGGGTTGAACCTAAATATACATTATATCCCAAAGTACCTAATCCTTGATTATCTCCAGGATTTACTGCAGACCATGATAAAGTAACTTTACCAGTTGATTCATTATAACTAACTTTAAGGTTTCCAGGTTTTGCTAGTTGAACGCTAGATACGTCTGTTTCCTCTGGTTCATAACCTTTCTTAAAGTATTCATAAACGATATTTCCTGTATATCCAGCACCAGCTATTACAGGAGGGTTAGATCCTTCTACAATTCCAAGTCTTACAACACTAGATGGTTGTGTGAATGCTTCTCTATTTGATTCCATTGCACCAGCGCTTACTAAAGCATTGAAAATTCTATCTTTTGCTATGGTTGCTGGGACATTGTGTAATACATATTGTCCTGTTTTATCTATTTCATTATATCCATACCATAAGGCAATAACTGTTTTGGTAGAGTATCCTACTACCCAGGAATCTCTGATAGCATCTCCTGGCATGTTATAGGCTTCCATTGTTTCATCATCAAAGTTTGTTGTACCAGTTTTGGCTGCTACATTTGTAGGTGTACCACCAGTTAGTGCTACATCTTGTAATACGTCTGATATCATAAATGCTGTAGCATCAGACATTACTTTTTTCTTTTCTCCTTCGAATTCAATAACTTCCCCAGTATCTCGTAATACAATTTTTTCAATTGTATGTGGTTTATTGTAATATCCTCCATTTGAGAAAGCAGCGTATGCACCGGCCATTTCTAAAGAAGATACTCCAGGTGAGAATGCTCCAATTGCATGAGCTTCATGAATTCTACCATTTTCAACTTCGGGAGTGATTCCTAAATTTTCTACAAATTCAATAATCTTTTTGTTATCTACTTGTTGGAATGCTTTTAGAGCAGGAATGTTTCTTGATGTTGCTAGTGCTCTTCTTAATGTAATTGTACCAAAGTATCCGTTGTCCCAGTTTTTGATAGATTGTCCGTTTGAATAACTATATGGAGCATCATCAAATAGGGTATAGGTAGACCAGTTGTTATATTCAATTCCTGGACCATAATCAAATAGTGGTTTTGCGGTTGAACCTGGTTGACGCTTATTATCTACTGCGTAGTTCCATCCTGCAGCATTACGATTTCTACCAGCTCCAATTGCTAATACTTTACCTGTTTCAGAATCTAGTACAGTGATTCCTGCTTCTACTTGATCGTCAATCCAAGTATATGTTTCTCCATTCATAACAGAGTTTACTGCATTTTGTTTTGCTTTATCTAAGTTTGTATAAACTTCTACTGGTGTTTCAGTTGGATCAATACCATATTCTTCTTGTAGTTCTTTGTTTACTGTATCAAGATATCCTTGGTAAGGGTCAGATGATGCTGCTTGTTCTACAATTAGGTCTTTTACTGGAATACTATTGGCAATATCTGCTTGTTCTTGAGTAATATATCCATGTCTTACCATTAAGTATAATACTGTAGAACGTCTTTTTTCTGCATTTTCTGGATTTACGTCTGGTTTATAGTAAGTTGGTGCTTGAAACATACCTGCTAATATTGCTGCTTCACTTAAGTTTAGGTCACTTGCACTTTTTCCAAAGTATGTTTGAGCAGCTTCTTCTACTCCATATATCATTCCACCAAGTCCATGATTATTTACATAAAATTCAATGATTTGTTCTTTTGTATAGTTTTTTTCTAACTTGAATACTGCTAGGTAAATATCTGTAAACTTACGAATGATTCCTTCAATACCACTGTCTTGAGATGAGGTCATAGAATTTTTGATTACTTGCATAGAAATTGTTGATGCTCCACCGGCATCTGAGTTTCCAAGCAATTGTCCAACACTTGCCTTTAAGAATCTTGGTGCATCAAATCCATTATGTTCAAAGAATCTTGAATCCTCTGTTGCGACAAGTGCATCAATAAATACTTGAGGAAGTTCATCGTATGTTATTTTTTCTCTTCTTTCGTCTCCTGTTTCTGCAAACTTTTCTCCATCACCAGCATAGAAAATACTCATTTCTTTGGTGTCTAATTTTTCTGCGTCAAATTCTGGAGCTGTTACTGTGATGTAGACAAGGAATGCTGCAAATAGAGCTAGACATAATATACCTAATCCTAAAATAATGATTAGAATAATATTAATTATTTTCTTTTTCTTTTTGTCATTTTTCGCTTTTCGTAATAACCAAGCAACTCCTATGATAATTCCAATTCCTAGAGCTGTTATTAGAGTAAATATTAGTCCTAATTTGAAATAACATAATAAGAGTAATGCTACAAAGACAATACAGCAAGCAATTAGAATATTTTTATTTTCTTTTGGTGCCTTCGTTTGAGGTTTTCTTTTGATGCTATATTCTTTTGTGCTACTATTACTGCTTTTCTTAGGAGCACTTTTTTTCCTTTTTATTACTTTTTTCTGCATTTTATATACCTCCAATAATAGTATCTACTATTTTTAAATAGTCGATTCTTGGTCTATAACCATCTTTAATAATATATCCTTTTTGTTGAAAAAAAGAATAGGGAATGGACTTTCTATTTTCATGCTCTATGAAGTCTAGAAAATCTTTTCCTAATAGTAGATATGTTTCATTATAATGAATAAATCTAACGATTAAAAAAACAATCCCTTGATGATTATATATATTTTTTATGTGTTTGATTTGGTGTGAGTGAATATTTGCGAGAGGGAAAGCTGTTTTACTTTTTGTTTCTTTCGCTTCGAAGTCAATATATCGCCCTTTATATAAACCATTATAGTCTGTTGTTGATGGAATTGTATAGTAAGCTTCTTTTATTACGGCTTTATCTCTTGATGGGTAGTTTACTTTTACAATTTTTATTGGTGTTGGCTTTTTATAAATATATGCTTTGTCTATTTCTCTATAATATTCATTTGATTCGTTTAGATCACTTTCTAAAGACATTCCTCTATTGCTGTATGTAATCGGGGATGTATTTTGAGGCTTTTTTATTCCATTAGGATAGTTCATCTCATCACCTATTTTGTATTATACTATATGTTTGTCTTTTTTTCTATATTTTTCAGGAAAAAACCAAATTAGTTGGTAACAGTTCAGACCCATTCACTTAAAAAGAAGAGTAATTTTTAAATAATTGCTCTTTTATTTTGAAAATATTATTT
>CALVTC010000030.1 GCA_944359885.1 uncultured Bacilli bacterium
ATTTGAGATATCACTTGTTCACTTCTGTTTGTTGGATATACTCCTCCTTGACCAATAAATTCATCTTTTAACTTTAAATTCATAGTAAGACTGGCATTACTTCCAGAACGATAATTAGATATTGTCCATGTTATCTTCTGTAATCCATTCTCTTCTTCTAATTTTACTTCTCCTTCACTTACAGTAATATCATCCTCACTTTCTAAAGTAAAATAGTCATTTTCGATATAATCTATAATCTGAAAGTTATCATAAGAAACTGGCACTACACTCGCATCAAACAAGACATTATTTAAAGTACCTACATTAGCTATAAACTGATTATCACTTACCTCTTTAATTGGATCTAGGATACTATCTCCCATTTCATACTGGATTCCATTAATGGTAACATATGGATACTCGCTTTTTAAATATTTATACTGGGCAATTTGATTCGGGGTATCTTCATTAGGATATCCATCTGTTAAGAATAAAACAATCATCTCTCTATTTTCTTCTTCTTGATAATCTTTTAAAATCGTATCGACATTAACGAGTGCTTGATAATAATTGGTATTTCCAGTATCAGTCAAATTATTTACTTCATGTGTTAATAAATCTTTATCATTTGTCAGACCTGATACAATTTGTGACTCTGTATCAAAGGTTATTAAAGCTGCTCTATTTTCTCCATTAGATAACAAACTTTCTAATAACTCTGTTGTATCTTGTTTTACTCTTTCTAATTTTTCCCCTTCCATAGATCTAGAAATATCCAATACAAAAATAATATCTGTATTAGGATCTTCAGACATTAAGACACTGGACACATCAAACTTAACTTCAGCGGTTCCTTTTTCTATCCATTTTGCACTTTTTTCTACTTGCCAGGAACCTGGTTCCTTATTCTGATAGCTAGTATTTTGTGATGTAATAGTAATAGATGATACTGGTGTTGATGCTGCAAAGGATGATGTAATGAAACCTATCAAAAATACTATAAACAATACCCCGAATGCAATAATTTCTTTTTTATACTTTTCTAAAAATTGATCTTTCCTTTTTAGCATATTTCTTCCTCCCTTGATATTACATTGTAAAATCATAAAGATAGTTTATGATGACAAATTTCACTATTTTCTATTCTTTTCTATACTATATATACTATAATTTCGTCATTTTTACAATAGATAATCATTTACTTAAGGTAAATCATAGTAAACTTGTAAATTTTTAATTACCACCCTATCAAAAAAGCTGGAGAAATATCTCTCTATAAAATCAGCAGGGCATAAAAAATTTAACTTTATGAAATTTGAACCATAGAAAAACTCTAGAAATCTAGAGCTTTATTTTAATTCTGCTAATGATAGTTTATTATCTTCGTGAACAAATGTTAAAGTTGCCTCGTTTTGATAATCAGAGAAGTCACTATCTGTATAAGTCCAAGAAACTACAACTTCGTATGCAGCATCATCTGACGTTTCACCATATGCAAATTCTGTTTGTTCTACACTATCTATCGTTATTTCATCCACTACTGGTAAATCTTGTTTTCTATCTCCGTAAATATTACTTTCTACATATTTGTAATAAGTATCTTCTGCATTGTCTAAAAAATTTGTTAAAGATGGCGAATAAACAAAATCAGTTCCTCCTACATCTGTTTTGGCACTTTTATCTTCCAAACTGTAGAAATCATAGATAAACATTTGAGTAATTTTTTTTACGTATTCTTCTTCATCTACGGAATCTTTTTCTAAAATCTTTGATAATTCTTCAAACATTTCTTGATATTTCTTTGTTTTATTATCTTTTAGTGTATAACCATATTCTTTAATTGTTTTTAGAACTTTTGCTTCTTTTACTTCTGGTGATTTAAATATTGTTTGATATCCAACAAATGCTATCGCTGCTAAGCAGAATATTACAATACATGCGATTAAGATAATTTTAGGCTTTTTCTTTAACTTCATAACTAGGTTCCTTTCTCTTGATTTTCTATTACTCTGTTTTCATCCGTTTGATCTTCTTTTAATAAATCAAATATGATAATATCATTTGATACTGCTAGTAGAGCATCTGCATATTCATTATTTTTCTTTATTTCTTCTTCACTAATGGCATTATTATTTAATGATAAGTATTCTCCTTTTTGACTGTTATAATATACATTATTAGTTAACCAGTTACCATTTGGGAATACAACAATATTTTGGTCTTTAATATCGAAAATATCATGTCCTAGTGCATACTCATTAGAGAATCCAAACATATTTCCAAGTGTAGGTTCTACATCATACATACTCATTACATCTGTATATTCCTTATTTAAATCTGTTCCTGCCATATCTTTTGTCCAGATAATTAGTGGAACTTTTCTTCCTAATTCATATTGGTAAGAGTCATATTCTTTATAATTTGGATCCTCTTTATCTAATATGGAGTCTGTTTCTTTGTCATAGTTATATAGACGATTATAGTCTGCTCTTGGTAGTTTAGCATCATGGTCTCCATAGATAATAATTACTGTATTATCTAATAGGTCTTCTTCTTCTAATCTTTCCATTAATTCTCCAATTGCACCGTCTGCATAATGGGCAGATTTGAAGTAATTTCCAAGTTTTGTTCCTTCCATATATGGATAAGTTACTTCTTCTGTTGTACCATCTTCATTTGTTATTGTCTCTTTTATATCTACTGGAAAATCTCCATATTTATCTACTTCTGAGAAAGGTGTATGGTTTGATAACATCATCATCATTCCATACCATTTATCATATTTTTCATTAATTTTTACCAATTTATCTACTGATTGATCAAAGAAAGCATAATCATTAATTCCTAATCCTACCGTATTTTCTTCTGTTACTTCATAATCTTCTTTGCTGTAGAATCTATCATATCCTAAGCTTTTATGCATGTTTCTTCTATTCCAAAAGTCTGCATTGTTACCATGCATACTAAAAGTATAATATCCTTTTTCTCTTAGTAGTCCTGGTGTTGCATTATAGGTTCTGTCGGAATATGAAACAAATGCTGTTCCACTTTTCGTAGGAAGAAGAGAAGTATTAAACATTAATTCTGCATCACTACTTGTTCCTACACTTACAGGTGAATAGAAGTTAGAGAAGAACATTCCTTCACTAGCTAATTTATTTAGATTTGGTGTTACTTCTTCTCCATTAAATGATAAGCTCATCAAGTTAGTCTGTAAACTTTCTCCATGGATAACAATGACATTTTTTCCTTCAAAAATACCTGTATAATCGTTCTTTTTATGTTCTTCTTTGTCTGCAAAATAGTCATTAAAGTTTTTCTTAGCTTGATCATATCCAAATAATGAATTAATCTTTGGTTGAATGGATGCGACTACATCATTTGCCTGATAAATATAAATTCCATATTTCATAACGATATATTCACGGTTCCATTGTTTTATTAATCTAGACATATCTGTTGGTGTTAGTGTAAATAAGAAGATAATTGCAAAGATAGCACCAACAGCTACTGTTTTGATTGTCTTTTTCTTTCTTTCTGACTTTACTTCTACTTTTCGATATAAATTTTTCTTTTTCAATCTATGATTTATAACAATTAAAAGAATTGGTCCCAAGAGATATAAAAAGTCTTTAAATTGGATTACTTGTTCTACTACTGCATCTCCTACATCACCTACATATTGTGTTAGGGATAACATTGAAACAGAGGCAAAAGATGTATAATATGTATAGTAAATCGAATTAATTAGACAGATTGCTGTAAAGAAAATGCTAAACCCTAAATAGTAAGCAAATCTGTTCTTTGGTTTTAATAAATAACCTAATCCTCCTACTATAGTTACTATTGCTAGATCTGCTAAAATAGGAGCAACAGCTAAATAATTTTCTGTTGAATTAATACAAAAAAATCTTAGCATAGTTGAGTTTATCACACAGGTAAGTACAAATACTAAAAATAATATATTGTTTTTCACATATTCTTTCAATAGATGTTCTGTTTTTATTCGTTTTAAGTTCTTTTTGAAAGATTCAACTAGTCTATTCCAACTATTTTTTATATTTTTCATAGTTCAACCTCGCTTTTTTTATTCCTTATCTCGAACTTTGCTTATTATATTATAGCATTATTATAACGTATTTTCAATTATTTGAGATGCTTTCATAGAAAAAGAATACTATTTTTTTGTCAATAGCATTCCTGTTCGTTCAATATCTTCTTCTGTAGTATTTCCAGCATTAATGGCCATTCCTAATACAAAGATATAGGATAAAATATAAATCCATAGTAGTAAAATGACAATATTTGAGATACTTCCATAGAAAATATCATATTTTGAAAATGTTCCGATATAAAATGTATATAATTCTGTTGCGAGTATCCAACTAATTGTTGTGAATAGAGCTCCTTTGGTAGTTGTTTTACTTCGTATTTTTTTATCAGGAGCTAAGACATATAGAAGTTTAATATTTAAATATACAACAAGAATTGAAATTGGATATTTTATTATCTGATATATTCTATAGAGAATATTTATTAGCGTTTGGTTGTTTGATGTTTCTTTAATAATACCAAATATAGTATCTCCACAGACTGGAACTAATATTAAGAATAGAAATATTCCTACTAAAATGACAGTCATTCCAATTGCTTTTACTCTTCTTTTTAGGACATTATCTGATTTTATTTTATAAATTTCGTTAGATGTTATAATCATGGAATGAGTACCATTTGATGCCAATAAAAAGGCCGAAAAGAAGAAAACAAATATATTGAAGTTCATACTGTCTCTTATCATTGCCGTTGCGAATAGCTCTGATACAGAACCAGGTAAGGCCGATAATAAGTAGTCGTTTAAGGCATCTAGTGGTATTGAAAATTTTGATGCGATTGCGCCAATTAAGGCAATTAATGGAATAATAGATAGGACAAAGAAAAAAGCAAGTTGTCCAGGAAGTACTCTCATTTCAGGTTTCATAATAATTGAAATGACTTTTTTAAAAAATCCTGTTACTCGCTCCATTTTCTTCATCCCTTTTACTTCATCTCTTCTTTTGCTGTTATCATTTCTAGTGTTGCTTCATTAATTGCATCATCTAATGTTTTTATCTCATCTGTAATCATACTATATCCAATAGCGGCTCCGAACTCGTGTGGTAAGTTTTTCATTTCTTTTCCTAGTTTTTTTACATAAGTAGAAACTTGTCTTTCACTATATCCAACTAAGTAAATTAAAAACTCATTACCATCTGTACGAATAATTTCACTATTTTCTAACTGTGTATTTACTAAAATACCTGCAGCTTTAATAATTAAGTCATCTCCTTCTTCATGACCATAATTATCATTAATATATTTTACATTATTTAAATCTACTATAACGATAGACTGAGGGAATACTTTTGAACTTTCCCATTCTGGCATCTTAGCATTTAGATAGTTTCTATTCTTTAATGATGTTAACATATCTGTATATTTATGTCTATCACTTGCTTTTACTTTTTTGATTTGTTTTTTCTTCTTTATAATTAAGTAAGCAATTAATAGAATAATTAATGGAATAAAGATAATTGTTAACACAATGGTATATACTTGTTGAAGTGTAGATCCTTCTAGAATAGATGCATGTAAATTAGTAATACCACTATTTCTATAATTATAGTAAGAGTTTGTATTGATGATATAATTAAATAAATCATAGAAGGCTTCATTATTATTCTTAACCATAAATTTATAATCATTCATCATTGTATCTGTATATAGTAATTTTAAATTTTTAAATTCTTTATTTTGATAATAAGTATAGATTTCTCTATCTACTACAATTAGACGGTCTCCACTTTCTTTTACTAAGTCTTTAATATTGTCGTAAGTTTTTATTTTAGCTCTTGCATTATTAGAAAAGTAATTATATAAAGAATCGTTTCCTAACATTGCTAGTTGTTCATCTTTCATACTTTCAAAAGATGTTACTATATGCTTATCTTCTTCTTTTCCTAATACTACATATTGTTCAATAAATGTAGATAAAGTAGATGTGTATTTATCATTGTTGTAGTTATAGTAATCAAAGTATAAGTCTACTTCTCCTTTATCTATTGCTTTTTCTAGGTCTTTTATTGTTTCATATTCTTGGTATTTAAAGTTAATACCTGATAATCTTGCTACTCTATCTACGTATTCTCCAGCTATTCCCGCAACTTTATTATTTACTAGTTGTTCATATGGTGGATTTTTAACATAACCATATACGTAGTTTTTAGAAATTAATTCTGCTTTTGTTTTAGCATCTAATTCATTTGCTTCTAGATAGTAATCTAGATAAGCATCATTATATTCCTCTACATATTTTGTTTGTCTCCATTTATTGTAATACTTGGTTACAATTTCGTTTAATTCCTCATTATCTTTACTTAGTGTTAATACAATTTGTTTTTGCATTTCTGTAAAGAAATAATTAATTGCATATTTATCATTATCAATTGTATAGTTTAAATACATAATATTAGGAACAATTACCATATCTACTTCATCATTATCTAATGCTTGATAGATTTCTTCAATTGTTTTATAGGTTTTATAAGATAAATTATTACCGCTTTTTAAGTAATAACTAATATTATTGGAATCTTCTTCAAAAATACCAAATGTTACGTTTTTAAAATCTTTGATATTGTTAATTCTTTGATATGTTTTTCCTACTGCAACATAGTTATCATTAAATAAAGTTAAGTCTTTTTTACCTAGTTGTTCATCATTATCTAGTATTCTAATACGGAAGCTATCTGTTTGGGTATCTGATTCTTTTAGGTATGGTATTCTGTTAAATTCTAGACCGATATTTTCTTCGAAATCATCTAAAAAACTAAAGATAACTCCTTCTCCATTTAAACCGTATAATGGATAGTCATTTACTACTTCAAAGTCGTAGGTTTGATCTACGTGTTCTTGTACCCATTGCTTTTCTCGTACTGTTAATGTTGTTGTTTCATCCTCTTTATTGTAGTAGCGATAAACGAAGATAAAGGTTACAATTGCTATGACAATGGGAATTATGATTATTAATTTTTTTTTCATTATTCTGCCTCTCTATCCTTGGTCCATGAAAAACTGTCTTTTGAATGATGCTTATATCCAATGATTGGAAAGTCATTAGCGTCTGTTTCTTTGGTTAAGAAGATTTGAATGTCGTAGAATTTCTTTTCATCATCATCTAATGATTCTAGAACCTTTGTATTTAATCCTTTTGCTGTGTCTGTAGAAGTATCATCCTGTACTGTAATAATTACTTCTACTATTTTTCCAGCAACACTAACTTCGGCATTTTTTACAGCGGCATCTTCTTCAATAGATGAGGCAATTGATTCTAATTTTTTATCGGTTAATTCTACTTCTTCAATTCCATCTAGACGGTCTCCGTATAGTGCCTTTCCTTCTTCTGGGAAGAACATATTTACTACTTGAAAAGCAACAATTACTAATATTAAGAATACTGCTATTGCTATTATTACAAATTTATTTTTTCTTATA
Source organism: uncultured Bacilli bacterium (assembly GCA_944359885.1). Lineage (GTDB taxonomy): Bacteria > Bacillota_I > Bacilli_A > RF39 > UBA660 > Faecimonas. The sequence continues at coordinate 7,513 of CALVTC010000030.1, forward strand.
AAACTCATTTTTATCATCACATCCTAGTATTATAATTATACACTATGTATATTCCTTTTTCAATTATTTGTTTAACTCTTCTTTCAAAATTGCCATTGCCATCTTTGGATTTAAGCTACCTTTACTTTCTTTCATTACTTGTCCCATTAAGTATTTGATGGCACGGTCTTTTCCGTTTTTGTAATCTACTACACTATCTTGATTTTCTTTTAATATTTTTTGAATCATTTCTGTGATTGCGGTATTATCTGTAATATTTTGTATTCCAGCTTCTTTAATAATTTCAGATATCGACTTTTCACTTTCCATAATCGTTGTTAATATTTCTTTTAGATTTTTACTGGTAAGTGTTTCATTACTTATGTCATTTGTTAATTCGATAAATTTTTCTTTTGTAAGAGATGTTTTTGTAATTTCTGTCTCCATTTTATTTAGATAAGCTGAAATATCTCCTAATAATAAATTGGCAGCTGTTTTAAAATCTATTTTTTCTTCTAATAATTCATTTAAATAATCACTTAAAGCTCGATTTTGAACTAATTTTTTGGCATTTACTTCGCTAATTCCAAGTTTTTGATAAGTTTTTCTTCTTTCGTCTGGTAACATTGAAATCGTCTTTCTTACTTGTTCAATTTGTTCTTGTGTAATGTGAACATATGGAATATCTGGTTCTGGGAAATAACGATAATCATTTCCAGTTTCTTTTACACGCATTAAGACCGTGTCATTTAGTTTATCATCAAAACGTCTAGTTTGTGGAGGAAAGCTCTCTCCTTTATCATAGATTTCTTCTTGACGTTTGATTTCTTTTTCAATACTTAATTTGACGTTGGAAATGGATCCAATGTTTTTAATTTCTGCTTTTGTTCTAAAGGGCTCAGACTTTTGTTTTCTTATTGATACATTGGCATCTGCTCTCATAGAACCCTCTTCCATCTTACAATCAGATACATCACTATAGAATAATAGCTCTTTTAATTTTTCTAGATAAAGCTTTGCTTCTTCTCCACTTTCCATACATGGTTTTGTTACAATTTCAATTAATGGAACGCCTGCACGGTTAAAATCAAGTAATGTTTTCGTTCCTCTATGGGTACTTTTACAGGTATCTTCCTCGATATGTATTTCTTCAATTCCTATTTTTTTAGTTTTTCCATCTACTTCAATTTCTACATATCCGTCATATCCGATTGGTGTTTCTGCTTGTGTAATTTGATAGTTTTTAGGATTATCTGGATAGAAGTAATTTTTTCTATCAAAATGCATTACTGGTCTTATTTTACAATTTAGAATCAATGCTGCTTTAATTGCTAGATTGATGACTTCTTTATTTAGAGTAGGAAGAGTTCCTGGGTATCCTAAATCAATAACATTGGTTAGAGAATTTGCCATTTGACCATAACCATTGATACTATCGGAAAATATCTTTGTCTTTGTTTTTAACTCACAATGAACTTCGATACCGATTGTTGGAATATAATTAGACATGTTCATCATCCTTTCTTGGATTTAGATCTAAGTTTAATTTTTTTTCTAGATAACTTGCTAACTGATAGATTGTTGCCTCATCAAAACTATTTCCTATGATATGAAGACCAATTGGCATTTTATCCTTACCAAAGGCAATTGGAAGAGATAGTCCAGGAAGTCCTGCCATATTAACTGGTATTACTAGAACATCATCCATAAAACTTTTAGAAGGGTCATCCATAGGATCTGTTAAATCATATGCTGTTGTTGTAGTGGTTGGCCCTATGATTAAGTCGTAGTTTTCAAAGACTTTATCAAATTCTTTTTTCATATCATCTCTAATAGATAGAGCTTTGTTGTAATAGGTTTTGGCATTTTCTCCACTCAATAAGTAAGATCCTACCATGATTCTTCTTTTTACTTCTTTACCAAAACCTTCTTTTCTTGTTTCTAAGTATAAATCATCTAAATCTTTTGGAGAATCTACTCGATATCCATAGCGGATTCCATCAAATCTTGCTAAGTTGGAAGATGCCTCTCCCATGGCAATAATTTGATATAGAGTTACTGCTTTGTCTAAGTATTTCATGTCTACATAGTCTACTGTTGCGCCATTTTCTTCTAACAATTTTTTTACTTTTTCGACTTCGTTTCTAATTTCTTCTGTTACAATATCACTCATAAAATAATTTGGAATAGCTATTTTCATTCCTTTAATATCTTTTCCAATCTTTCTTGTGAAGTCTTCATATTCTTTATCTGCAGAGGTTAGGTCTTTTTCATCTGGTCCAGCTAAAACGTTTAATAATAAGGCATTTTCGTAGACATTTCTAGTCATTGGACCGATTTGATCTAGACTTGATGCAAATGCTACTAGTCCATAACGTGATACTCTTCCATAGGTTGGTTTCATTCCGACAATTCCTGTGTAGCTTGCTGGTTGACGAATCGATCCACCAGTATCTGTACCTAGGGCAAATAATACATCTCTTGCTGCAATTGTCGTGGCACTACCGCCTGATGATCCACCTGATATTTTTTCTTTATTCCAAGGATTTTTTGGAGCGCCAAAGTAACTTGTTCTACTACTTGATCCCATGGCAAATTCATCCATGTTAGTTTTTCCAATGATGACCATATCATTTTGTTTTATTCTTTCTACTACAGTCGCATTATAGATTGGAATAAAATTTTCTAGAATATGAGATGCACAGGTAGTTTTTAAATCTTTTGTTATGATATTATCTTTTACTGCGATAGGTAATCCAAAAAGTAAATTGTCTCCTATCTCTTTTTCTTCTAGTTTTTTTGCTTTTTTTAATGCTTCTTCTTTATTTAATGTAATATAGGCATTCAATTCCTTATTTGCCTCAATCCTTTCAAAAGCTTCTTCTACTAAATCTATTGGTTTAATTTCTTTTTTCTTTAATAAGCTGTGAATTTCCTCGATTGATTTATCTAAATATTTCATCTTAAGCTCCCTCACTCTCACTAATTACAATTGGAACTTCAATATAATTTCCACTATGTTTTGGTGCGTTTTTCAATACTTCTTTTGGATTTAGCATCTCTCCTGGTTCATCTTCTCTTAATATTGTATCTTTTTGCCATGGGGCAATCATTCTTTCTTCATCGTATCCTTCTACCTCTTTGATTTTATCTACATCATTTAAAAGTTGTTTTAATTCTACTTGGTATTTTTCAATTTCTTCTTCATCTACTTTAATTCGTGCTAGATGAGCAACATGTAATACTTCTTCTTTTGTTAATTTATCTTTCATTTATATTCTCCTTTCCTTTCTATAAAACCATTTTTGTCTTTCTATTCTAATTGTAAGTTTGGATATTCATTAAATAAAGAAGTCGCTAAAGATAACTAATGCTTGTATACTCTGTGTCAGTTTCTTGATATCTTCATAGGTATTTCGTTTTTAGTTCACAGAATATTTTTAATTAGAAAAATGAATCGATTGTGTTTTATCATTTATTATTTTCTAATTTTTCTATAGTAACTCCTCTAACTTTAGTTATTATATCACAATTTTTGTTAATCGAGAATGAAGTATGAAAAAAAGACTATTTTAGAATAGTCGTTCTTGTTAATTTAGGTCAGATAACAGTTTTTCATATATACCGTTGATTCAGTTGTGAATGTTTGTTGTGTAAAAGTATCAATTGTACCTAGAAGTGTTATTTGATCTCCTTTTTTCCATGTATTTAAATTTAATATTTCATCCATTTGACATTCTATTCTTAAAGTATTTACTGACGATTCTTCATTATAACGTAATATTACTTTATCTTCTTCTACTTGATAGATATTTCCTGTTATTTTTATGTATTCTTTATTCCATTCTTTCATCATTTCTTTTTCGTTTGCAGTCATTTGATTTGCTAGTTCCTCTACCGTGGTAGTTTTTGGATTGGTTGAGTATTCTAGTGTCCAAAAACCTAAAACAGTATCATTTCTGCCTTCTGTTTGATGATATTTAATTACTTTATATCCGAGGCCATAGAATATCTCAGTTCCACCATCTTCTTTTGTCTCAGTGCGAATTGCAAAATAGGGACCCTTTTCTAATTTTGTTACACAAATAACGTCCGTTGCTATGGCAATTCCTATTGCTAATAGAACAATACATAAAATTTGTATTTTTCCTAACCTATCTTCTTCTAATTCATACATTCCATCGTCTTCTTCTATGTACATTTCTTCTGTTATAATATCTTTATTTTTTCTTTTCCACATATAACCTCTCCCCTTTATAAGGAATTCTGCCAGTTTTTTAGGCATATTATACCATGAAATTCTTTTGTTGTAAAGGAAAAGCAGCTATTGAGCTACTTTAACTTTTCTTTAAATTCTTCTTCTGTCCAAATTGGAATTCCTAATTTTAAGGCTTTATCATATTTGCTGCCTGGTTTTTCACCTACTATCACAACAGAAGTTTTCTTTGATACAGAATCTACTGTTTTTCCTCCAAGGGATTCTATCTTTTCTTTTGCCTCATCTCTAGTAAAGATGGTAAGACTGCCTGTTAAAACAAAACTTTTTCCGCTAAACTCTTCATTTTCTATTATTTCTTGACCTAGATAAGTAGTATTTAATCCTAAATCTATTAGTTCTTCTATCATTGCTTTATGACTTTCATCAGCAAAATATTCTACTACACTTTTCGCTATAATTTCACCAATATCTGGAATTTGCGTTAATTCTTCCACTGTTTTTTGCATTAGATTTTCTAAGGTTTTAAATTTTTGTGATAATAACTTTGCAGTTTTTGCTCCAACGTGAGGAATTCCTAATCCAAAAACTAATTTTTCTAAAGAATTTTTTTTACTTTCTTCAATTGCATTTAATAAATTTGTAACAGACTTTTCTCCATATCCTTCTAAACGTATCAAATCTTTTTCATGTTCTTTTAGTCCATAAATATCTGGTATGGTAGCAATAAAATGAAAGTTGTAAAAATCTTCCATAATTCTATCCCCTAATCCATCAATGTTCATAGCATCTCTTGATACAAAGTGAATCAGTCCTTCTACGCTTCTTGCTGGGCATTTTTTGTTAGGGCAATAGTAATCAACTTGACCTTCTTTTTTTACTAATGGTGTGTTGCACATAGGACAGTTCGTAATCATTACAAAATCTTTTTCTTTGCCTGTTCGTCTTTCTTTTTTTACTTCTACAACTTCTGGTATTACGTCTCCTGCTTTACGGATTGATACAATGTCTCCTATTTTTAAATCTTTTTCTTTGACGTAATCTTCATTATGAAGTGTTGCACGAGAAATGGTAGAACCAGCTACAATGACAGGTTCTAGTACCGCATTTGGAGTAATTTGTCCTGTTCTTCCTACTGTAAAAATAATATCTGTTAGCTTTGTTAGAACTTCTTGTGCTGGAAATTTATATGCTGTTGCCCATTTTGGGTATTTTGCTGTTGTTCCTAGACGCTGTTGATCATCAATATTATTTACTTTGATTACAATTCCATCAATGTCATAAGGAAGAGTCTGTCTTTCTTGACCTTTTTCTTCTATAAATGATAATACTTCATTGATATCTTTTACTAATCGATTGTTTGGATTTACTTTAAATCCTAGTCGCTTCATATATTCTAATGCTTCATAGTGAGTATGAATATTATAGTCTAATGGATTCGGTAAATGATAAATAAAATTATCTAGTTTTCTTTGTGCCGCTATTTTTGAATCTAATTGTCTGATAGATCCAGCAGCGGCATTTCGACAATTTTGAAGAAGAGGTTGTCCGTTTTTTTTGCGCTCTTCATTTAACTTTTCTAATGTCTTTTTATTCATGAATATTTCTCCACGAACCTCAATATCTACTTCTTCTTTTAATTTTAGTGGAATTACTTTGATGGTTTTTACGTTATGAGTAATATCTTCTCCTATTGTTCCATCTCCACGAGTTGCTGCTCTTACTAATTTTCCTTTTTCATATAATAAAGATACGGATAATCCGTCAATTTTTAATTCACATACATATTCTGGATGGATACCTTCTTTTCTGATTCTTTCATCAAAAGCAATTACTTCACTTTCTGAGAAAACATCGCTAAGTGACATCATTGGTATCTTATGGGTTACTTTTTCAAAACCATCAATAATTTTTCCTCCTGCATGCTGTGTAGGAGAGTCTTCTCTTACCCAGTCAGGATGAGCTGTTTCTATTTCTATTAGTTCTCTTAAGTATTTATCATATTCTTGGTCTGTTATAGTAGGATTATCTAAGGTATGATAATTATAATCCGCTTCATTTATAATATTTATTAACTCTTCCATTCTCTCTTTCATGTTATCACCTTTTTTAGTATATCATTTTCTTAGGAAAAACAAAACAATTTAGATTACTTTAAAAAGAAAAGAACCAAGTGGTTCTAGTCATTTCTTTTCCCAAATAGTTCTAATAGTCGGATGAATAAGTTGATAAAGTCTAAGTATAATTGAAATGCTCCATAGACTGCTGCCTTATCTTCCCCAACATATGGTACTAGTTGTTTTATTTTATTTACATCATAAGCGATATATCCAACGAATACGAATACTCCGATTATTGTTAATCCTGTATCCATCATACTACTTTTAAAGATAAGCATATTTAATAGACTTCCAATTAAGATACCAATTAGGCCTATAAATATAATAGTTCCTAATTTTGTTAAATCTCTCTTGGTTGTATATCCATAGAATGCTAGTAATGCAAAGATGATTGCAGTAATTATGAAAATACCAATTAAAGATGAAAGTTCAAAAGTAACAAAAAGAGCTGAGAATGTAATTCCTGTTATAATACAGTATATTACATATAATATCTTTGTCGTAATAGGATTCATCTTTTGAATTCTAATTCCTAATATTAGTGCTATAACAATTTCTATGATAGCAATAGGAAGTATTCCAATTGATAATACTCTATACATTAATATTTCATTCATAAATAATGCATATCCACTTGCAAAAGTTATTAAAAGACCTATAAATAACCAAGTAAACATTTTGGGATATAATTCTGTATTTTCGTTCATTTTTTCTCGTATAATCAATCCTATAGAAATATTAATCTATTGGATTGATCCCTTTCTATTTATATTTTTTGATTTATTATATTTCTAGAAGTATAATAAATCTCGCACTGTGGATTTGTTTCTATTTTTTTACAGCCACTTTATGGACTGGTTCAAGGAGACTCAGACCACAGATTTTTAATTTAATTGTTAATTAGTTAGTTAACACGATAGTTTACTATTGATGTTTTATTAAGTTACGAGATTACATGATTAGAATTTCTGTGTCAAACATATCAGTGCAAAAACTAATTTAGGTGGTGCTTACTTATGATATATTATGTTGGAATTGATATATCAAAGTACAAACACGATTTCTGTATTATCTCAAATACAGGCGAAGTAATTGTAGAAAACTCATCTTTTGATAATAACAAAAAATGATTTCAATTATTTTTGGACCAACTGAAACCCTATAATAAACAAGACGTCCGAATTGCTTTTGAAGCAACTGGACATTATTCTTTGAATTTGGAATTGTTTTTAACCAATCAAGATTATTCATTTATGAAAGTGAATCCTCTTGTCGTACATCAATTTTTAAAAGCTCGAAGCTTACGTAGGACTAAAACAGATAAAGCAGATAGTTTTACTATGGCTAGTTATCTGATGTCCATTCAATACAAACCAAATTCATATTTATTATATAACATTTACTCATTAAAGTCACTATGTAGATCAAGAGAACTGTTAATTAAAGAAAGAGGTAAATTTGAAGTTTTATTAACCAACGAATTAGATGAATCTTTTCCTGAATTAAAACCTTTCTTTAACAATATGATTTCTACTACATTACTATTTATTTTAGATAAATATAAGAACGTAGAACACATTTCCTTAATGAAAGATTATGATTCAATTAGATGCATTTCTCATGGTAAGTTTACTTATGCTAAGTTTGCTCAACTTAAAGAACTTTCCAAAAATTCAGTTGGACATCATGATAAAAATACGGATTTACTTATTTCTACTTATGTCTCTATTATCAATAGCTTTAATAAAAAAATTGATCCAATAAATAAACAAATTTCTACAATTATCAAAGATCTTAATCTTAGAATGTTAACCATTCCTGGATTAGGTGAAATATCTGTGGCAATTATTTTATCTGAATATGGAGATATTTCTAATTTCTCTAGTCCAAATAAAATGCTTGCTTTTGCTGGATTAGAACCTAGTATTATTCAGTCTGGCACATTAGAACATAATGGCAAGATGGTTAAACATGGTTCTGGTCATCTTAGATATGTAATTATGAATACTGCAATGTCTGTTTTAAGATATTCACCAACATTTTATGATTATTACCTTAAGAAACGTTCTGAAGGTAAATGTCATAGAGTTGCTTTATCTCATGTTTGTAAAAAACTTATTAGAGTTATTTACACTCTTGAGAAAAACAACATTGATTTCGATCCGTCTTTATTGAAATAATCAAAACATGATTTTTTCAAAATTTCACTTTTGTGAAATCTTTTTGGCATGGGTTTCTTTCCAATTTATAACAAACTATTAAAATTTATAA
>CALVTC010000031.1 GCA_944359885.1 uncultured Bacilli bacterium
AGTATGCCAGATTTACCTAATTCAAAAATAAATATGGCAGTAGAAAACATTTATAGAATATGGTTAGAAAACAAAGATGACAAGTTAACACAACTTGTCTTTTGTGATTTATCTACTCCTAAAAATGATGGCTCTTTTAACGTCTATGATGATATTAAAAATAAACTTATTGCTAGAGGAGTACCAGCAGATGAAATTGAGTATATTCATAATGCTAAAACTAACCCCCAAAAATTAAAACTTTTTGAAGATATGCGAAATGGAACGAAAAGAATTTTGATAGGATCAACTTCTAAAATGGGAGCAGGAATGAATGTTCAAGACAAGTTAATTGCTTTACATCATTTAGATTGTCCATGGCGACCATCTGATATTGAACAACGTGAAGGAAGAATTTTAAGACAAGGTAATCAAAATGATGAAGTAGAAATATATCGTTATGTTACTGAAGGCAGTTTTGATGCTTACTCTTATCAATTAATCCAAACAAAAGCAACTTTCATTAATCAAATAATGTCTAATAGTAGTGGTGGTGGAAGAACTGCCGAAGATTTAGATAGAGATACACTTACTTATGCAGAGGTTAAAGCACTTGCTAGTGGTAATCCATTAATTCTTGAAAAGTTTAAAGTAGAAAACGAATTAAAACAATTATATTTATCTAAAAGTAGATATGATAAATCACATATTGAACTTGAGGCAAAATATAATACTGAATTACCAAGAGAACTAAAATATAAAAAGCAATATTTAAGTGGTCTTGAAGAAGATATAAAAAATGTAAAAGACTTGTCTGCTGATAATTTTGTAATTACTATTAGAGATAAAATTTATGATTCTAGAAAAGATGCTAGCACAAAATTTTATGAAAGTTTTTCTCTTTTAAAACCGAGAGAGGAAACTAAACTCGGCGAAATAAGTGGTTTTGATATTGTTGGTACTAAAGATGAATTGTGGTATAAGCCAGTTATTTATATAAAAGGTGCAGGAAAATATAAAGTTGAAATTAATAATACTGATGAAATAGGTAATATCTTAAAGTTAGAAAATATGCTAAAAAGTTTTGATAATAAAATTGGTACTGTAAAAGACCAAATTGCTTATACCGAAAAACAACTTATAGATTGCAAAGAAGAACTTGATAAACCATTTACACAGCAAGAGAGAATTAGAGAATTGCAAAAAGAGAAAGCAAGAATTGATAGTGAACTTGATTTAGATAAACAAGAAAACACTAGGAGTGTCGAAAAAACTAATGAAGATGAAATGGAGAGATAGAAATGAATTTAAAAGATGAATTGTCAAAATTTTTTTCCAATAGTTTTAACAAACGTAAAGCCCCCGAGTATGACAGAATATTATCGTGTAGTTTCAAAGGAGAAGTAAAGGGAGCTTTTATGACAACTGATTGCACTACTGTAAAACTTTTACCAAGTACATGTAAAACAGGATTAATTGATATTGGAGAAATATTAGATGCTGAGTTTGATAATAGTGAATCATATCATCATAAAGCAATAATATTTTGCGATAAAGATAACGTAGTGTGTGTTTATAATAGCAAAAATGATAGTTATTTTGAAGATGGATATGAGTATTTTGAGCCAGCTGAACAAAGATTGTATATTAGATGTAATAGTGATGCTTCTTATGAGGCATTGAAAAACTTTATTAATCAAAGTAGTAAATATCATAATTTTGCCAAATATGAATATGAAATTCCTAGAAAGAAAGCATTTGAAAAGATGTTTACTGCAAATGAAAGTGTTATAGATGATATTAAAGATAATGATTTAATGTTAGTAGAAGAAAGAAGTAATCTTGAACAAATGGAAAGATGATTTTTATGTTAAAAATCTCTTGCAAAATTTCTTTTTTTAAGTGATAAATAGAACGAACAAAAAGAGTCATTAAATGTATTTAATTCATTCGCTACTGACTTTAGTATGCTGGCTTAAATAGTTATAAGTATAAAAAATTAAAGTCGCTTAAAATGGCTTTAAATTGATTATATAGTATATGCAATATTTAAAGGGAGGATTGATAATATGTATATTACTAATACAACAGAAGATGTAAGAAAATTAGTTGAGGAATTAGAGACTACATCAGATCTTACTAAATTGAAATTTCTTGTTTATATATTTGGCTTGTTAAATAATAACCAAATAAATGATAAAAACGAATCTAATCCAGACTTAATAGAAGATGATGATATGACAATGCTCAATTCAGAGGCAATCGGTCTTACAACAAATGCTTGTACCATTTTATTACAATACTTTGCTATGCTTTATAATGGTATGACAGATAGCAAAGATGCTTATGAAGATAATGGAAATATTTTAGGCATTAATTATAATAAAAAAGATAAGGAACTTGCATCTAAATTTGAAAAACTAAATTTTAATGAAAAACTAGATGTGTTTAGTGAAGTAATAGTTAGATATGATAATGAAACTTATTTTGATGAAAGAACACTTGTAGTATCATTGAATTCAGAATTAAGTGGATTTGATATTGCACACACGATACAAAAATACAAAAAATAACAAATAAAAATAGGGCTTTTATTAAGTCCTTTTTTTATTGTTTGGAAAGGAGAAGAATTATGGATAATTTGCTTACTGATAATTTGAAATTGGTGTATTTTGTAATTAAAAAAATGAATATATTTAATTCTAGTGAGTATGAAGATTATTATCAAATTGGAGTAATTGGATTAATCTATGCAACAAAAACATATAATCCAAATCTAAAAATAACTTTTTCGACTTATGCTTATGTATGTATCAAAAATGAAATTTTAAAATATATTAAAAAAAATGAGAAAAAATATATTTCGTTAGAAGATAAATTATTTGATGATATAAGGATTGAAGATACTATTATAGATGATGACAATTCAATTATTGAAAAAATAATCTTAAAAGAAACAAATAATGAATTATATACAATTTTAGATACGAAATTGGATGATATAGAAAGAAAAATAATTAAAATGTCTTTTGGAATAGGCTGTCGTGAATACAAACAAAAAGAAATTGCAAATATTCTTAATATACCACAATATAAAGTATCTAGAATAAAAAAAAGAGTATTAGAAAGATTAAAAAAATGTATGGAGCTTACAATTTAAAAAATATAATCAGAATATCTATCATAAATTGTACTTAAATGTTATAATAAAAGTACCTGAAAGATTGATATTTGAGATATTTTTATTGTAAAACTTAAATACAATTAAATTAGTGCGTTTCTATGAAGGTGCTGATGGTTTAAAGACAGGACATACAGATGCTGCTAAATATTGTTTAGCAGCAACAGCAAAGAAAGGTAATTTACGATTTATTGCTATTGTTTTAGGTGAAGATAATAGTAATGTTAGAAATCAAGAAGTGATGAGTTTACTTGACTATGGATTTAATCATTATCAGATGAATTTAATAAAATCTAAAGATGAAGTGTTAAAAACTATTCCTTTAGATAAAGCAACAAAATCTAATATTTCTTTGGTTCCAATTTCTGATATAGGTGTTTTATCTTCTAAGACTAGCGAAAAAAAGAAATATAGTTATTCTGTTAAAGTAGATAATAATAATATTAGTTTACCTGTCAAGAAAGGTGATATTGTTGGAGAAGTTATTGTAAAAGATGGTGATAAAAAAATTACTAGTGTTCCTATTACTGTATCTGAATCTGTTGATAAGCTCTCTTTCTTGCAGTTACTGGACTCTGGTTTTAAGGATTTAGTGTCTGGTAAATTTCAGTTTTCTTTCAATTAAAATTGACTATGTGATTTGTTGTGAGGTATAATTTTCTTAGAGTATGGAAAAGAGATTTTCTTTTCCTTTTTCTAGGATGTGGTTGTATGAATAATGATAATCGTAATATAAATGGTAATACTAATAATAGAAGACGTAGTAATCGATATTCTAATCAAAAAAATTATAGAAATTCTAATTATAGAAATTATACTAGGTCTTCTGATGGTTATGATAATCGCAATAAAAATGGATATTATCATAATTATTCTACTAGTAAACAACAAAGTCTGCAATCTGATGAGATGAAGTTTTCTGATGAGTTAGATACTAGTTTTGTAGATGGTAAAAGAAAGAAAAAAGAAAAGATTGTTCATGAATTAAATCAATCTTATGAAAAAGAACAAGCACAGGAAAAGAAAGTTTTAAAGAAGAAATTGAGACTAGGTAGAGTAGTTATAGCTTTGTTTGTTTTTGCAGTTTTGTTTATGAGTGTTGGTGTAGGAGTTAGTTATTTTTTCCTACCTAAAGATGTAGAAGAAAAAGTGGTTACAAAAGTTGAAAAAAGAGTAGTTATGGATGAAAATATTGTATTCTTAGGGGACTCTATTACAGATTTTTATGATTTAGAAAAGTATTATCCAGATTTAAAAGTAGTAAATAGTGGAGTAGATGGAAATTTAACAGAAGATATTTTAGAAGATATGGAAGAAAGAGTTTATCAATATAATCCTTCTAAGGTTATTTTATTAATTGGTACAAATGATATTCAACAAGGGTTTGATAGTGAAGAGATTATTTCAAATATAGAAAAAATATTAGAAAATATTAAAGAAAATAGACCATATGCTACTCTTTACTTACAGTCTATTTATCCAGTTGTTGAAGGAGAAGATATGGTTGGTATTCGTACTAATCAGCTTATTTATGAAATTAATCAATCTTTAGAGTCTTATTGTGAAAAACAAGATATTACTTATATTGATTTATATCCATTGCTTTTAGATCCAGAGTCTAGTGAAGATATGTTAGAAGATGGTTATACAGAAGATGGACTTCATTTAAATGATTCTGGGTATGGAGTCGTTACAAATGAGATTAGTAAATATATTAAATAGATACTTTGTATCTTTTTTTATCTAGGAGGATTTTATGTATAATAAGGTTGTTATTGTTGGATGTGGTAATGTTGGAATGAGTTATGCTTATGCATTACTTAATCAACGTACTAGTGTAGGTGAATTAGTATTAATTGATTTAAATAGAGAAAGAGCAGAAGGAGAAGCAATGGATTTGAATCATTGTCTTGCTTTTGCTCCTTCTAATATTGATATTTACTGTGGAGATTATTCTGATTGTTGTGATGCTAAAATTGTTGTCATTGCTGCTGGTGCTAATCAAGTAAAAGGTGAAAGTCGGATGGATTTAATTGATAAAAATAGTAAGATATTTAAATCTATTGTTACTTCTGTTGTGGATAGTGGTTTTAAAGGTATTTTCTTAGTGGCTACTAATCCAGTAGATGTTATGACTTATCTTACTTGGAAATATTCTGGTTTTGATTATCACAAAGTACTTGGTAGTGGTACTAGTTTAGATACTTCTAGACTTCGTTATTTGATTGGGAAAAAGATTGGTATTGGTCCTAAAAATATTCATGCTTATGTTATTGGGGAACATGGAGATAGTGAGTTTGTTCCTTGGAATAATGCCACAGTAGGATTGCAAAATATTGGAAAGTTTTTGTCTGTTGAAGAAAAAGATATGATTGCAAATGAAGTAAAAAATGCTGCTTATCAAATTATTGAAAGAAAAGGAGCAACTTACTATGGGATTGGAATGTGTTTGGTTTATATTACGAATGCTATTTTAGGAGATTTGAATACGATTATTACAGTTTCTACTTATGATAAGGAAAATGATGTTTTTGTTGGACTTCCTACTATTGTTAATAAAAGGGGAGCTAAGGGAAGAGTTTATGTTGATTTAACTTTAGAAGAGGAAAATCGATTACAACATAGTATTGATGTTTTAAAAGATGCTATTGGGAAAGTGAAATAGTATCATATTTTTTCTTTTCTTTCATATATTAGTGATATAGAAAGAGAGGAATTAATATATATGGAAACATTAAAAGTTAGCAGTAAGTCAAATCCCAATAGTGTAGCGGGAGCACTTGCCAATGTATTTCGTGAAAAAGGATCTGCAGAAATTCAAGCTGTTGGTGCTGGAGCACTAAATCAAGCTATAAAAGCAGTTGCAATAGCTAGAGGGTTTGTTGCACCATCTGGAAAAAATTTAGTCTGTATTCCTGCCTTTCAAGATATTGCAATTGATGGGGAAGAACGTACTGCCATTAAACTAATTATCGAGACCAAATAGGTCTTTTTTTTTCTTTAGTCTCGTGTTAAACTAAAGTTATAGAAGATAGGAGGTGTATTATGTTTTGTCCTCGTTGTGGTGCTGAAATGAAACCAGAGCAAAGATATTGTATGAAATGTGGTGCACTAAACTATGAACATCCTGATAATCAGAAAATGAAACAATATATTACGGATGATGAATTAGAAAAAGCAAAAGAAAATTATTTAAAAACAACAGAAGAAGAAAAAGATACAATAGAAATTGCAGGTAAAGTTTATTCTAACGTTCCAAAGGAAGAAAAAGAGTCTACTTATGTAGATACTAGAGCTACAATTGGATTACTTAGTTTGATTACGATTGTACTTTTACTTGTTTGCTATTTTTATTTTCCTTTTTCTATTGTAATGTCTTTTTTAATTGCTGTTTTCTTCTTTATTATTACTTTTTATGTTTTAGTTTCTATTTCTATTTATATGAAAGGGGGGTATTCTGGTTTTACTCCTTTAATTCCTTTTTATGGTCAGTATGCTTTTTCTGATATTACGCTTGGAAATGGTTGGTTGTTTTTATTGCTATTTGTACCAGTTGTTAATGTTGTTTATCTTTGCTATGCTAGTTATCAATTGGGAAAGGTCTTTGGTAAAGGAGGATGGCTTACTTTGTTTTTTCCTTTTATTATGTTACCAATTATTGCTTATAGTGATGAAGCTATTTATCAGGGTAAAGGTAAGAAGTATGAACGATATGTAGAAAAAGGGAAAAGACGAAATACGAAAATACCTGGATTTGTTTATTGTGTTGCTGCTTTTGTATTGCTTTTTTTCCTTTTACAGACTCCACTTGTTGATCCTGTTGCGAAAATGTTTTTAGAAAAGGATGTAGAATATGTTTTTGATACCGTTAAGAAAGATGTAGAGGATGGTTTTTATACGTGTAGTCAAGGGGAGTTAAATTCAGTTGATGGGGTTTATTATATTCCGTTTGATAATGCTACTGATGTTTTTATGATTCCTTTTCCTGTTCGTTCTTCTATGAACGGAGAAGAAATTCGTGGATATGTGAGGGTTGTAAGAAGTGGTACAACTCATACCTATTTTTATGCTATGACGGATGGAGAGTATGTTATATCAACAGATCAAAATATTACAGAAGTAGGAGATGTTATAGTGCCAAGTGGTGCAATTACTTGTAAAAAGAGTTGATAATTTTGAAAAAACGTTATATACTAATAACAAATCGATAATTAGAACTAATAATAAGAAACTTTAATGATAGAGAATTCGTGGTTGGTGGAAACGATATTGAAGACTTATTTATCTACTCTATAGATGGTTAATCCCGGAGAAGTTCGTTACACTTTGAGTTAAAGAAAGGATGGTACCGTGCTTTGCACTCCTTGTACTATCCTTTTTTCTTTTTATTAGTTCGTCTGAGAGGAGATGTATTATGATTGATATTAAATTAATTAGAGAAAATAAAGATTTAGTAAAGGAAAATATTAAGAAGAAATTTCAAGATGAAAAATTACCGTTAGTTGATGAAGTTTATGATATGGATAAGAGAGTACGTGAAGTACAAGTTAAAGCTGATGGATTAAAAGCTGATAAGAATAAAATGAGTAGTGAAATTGGTAAACTTATGAAAGAAGGAAAGAGGGAAGAAACGGACGAAGTAAAACGAAAGATTGCTTCTATGGCAGATGAAATTAAAACTCTAGAAGAAGAGCAAGAAAACTTATCTCATGAAATTAAAGAACGTATGATGGTAATTCCACAAATTATGGATTCAACTGTACCTATTGGTCGTGATGATAGTGAAAATGTAGAAGTACAAAAATTTGGAGATCCAGTAGTTCCAGAATATGAAATTCCATATCATGCTGATATTATCGAAAGACTTCATGGTATGGATAAAGATGCTGCTGGTAGAACTAGTGGGCAAGGTTTTTATTATTTGCTTGGTGATATTGCTCGTCTTCATGAAGCGACGCTTGCTTATGCACGTGACTTTATGATTGATGCTGGTTTTACTTATGCCATTCCACCATTTATGATTCATAGTGATGTTGTGACTGGTGTTATGTCTTTTCCTGAAATGGAAGCTATGATGTATAAAATTGAAGGAGAAGATTTATATTTAATTGGTACTTCAGAACATTCTATGATTGGTAAATTTAAAGATCAAATTATTAAGGATAGTGAACTTCCTATTCATATGACAAGTTATTCTCCATGCTTTCGTAAGGAAGGTGGTTCTCATGGATTAGAGGAGAGAGGACTTTACCGTGTTCATCAATTTGAAAAGCAGGAAATGATTGTTATTTGTGAACCTAAAGAATCAATGGATTGGTATGAGAAGATGTGGAAATTGACAGTTGATTTCTTTAGAAGTTTGGATGTTCCTGTTAGACAATTAGAATGTTGTAGTGGAGATCTTGCAGATTTAAAAGTAAAATCTTGTGATATTGAAGCTTGGAGTCCAAGACAAAAGAAATACTTTGAGGTTGGAAGTTGTTCAAATTTAGGTGATGCTCAAGCTAGACGTTTAGGAATTCGTAAAAAGGGTGAAAAGGGAACTTATTTCTTACATACTTTAAATAATACTGTTGTTGCTACTCCTAGAGGATTGATTGCTGTTCTTGAAAATAATTATCAAGAAGATGGCAGTGTTAAAATTCCTAAAGTATTACAACCTTATATGGGTGGTAAAGAAGTTATTAAACCAGAATAAAAATTTTTGTATATTTTCTTTTCCTTTGGTCATACTATTTAATGGTGATGGTATGGAAGATGAAAAAAGATGTGAAGTTGTAGGACGAGAAAGTGCTATGAAGAATATTCATATCGATAGTAATTCAAAAGAGGGAAAACTTCTTGTTGAAGTAGTAGATAAAGAATCTAGTTTGAAAAAAATAGAAGAATAAAAGTGCGTTACTTTCTTCTATTTTTTTTGCTTTTATGATATCCTTAAAATAGGAAGTGATGATATGGATGCATTAGATCATAAATGTCCAGCTTGTGGAGCGGTACTTAAGTTTTCTCCTAAGGATCAGAAGTGGTCCTGTGAATATTGTGGTAGTAAGTTTACTTTAGAAGAGTTACAAAAATATAAAAATGCTAGTAGTGCTGATCAAAATCAAAAAACTAAAGTAGAAAAATCAGAAAAAGTCGAAGAAATGGATGTATATCGTTGTAATAGTTGTGGTGCAGAAATTGTTGCAGATTCTAATACAACAGCTACTTTTTGTGTTTATTGTGGCAATACTGCAATTTTAAAAGAAAGAATTCAAAATAGTAGAGTACCAGATGCGATTATTCCTTTTCAGAAGGTAAAAGAAGATGCTGTTTTAGCTTTTAAACAATTAGTAAAACATAAACCACTTGTTCCCCAATCTTTTAAAAGCAAGAAAAATATTGAAAAAATTACTGGTATTTATATTCCTTTCTGGGCTTATGATTTTAATGTAGATGGAACAGTAGAGTTTCATGCTACGGATATTCATACTTGGAGTGATTCTAGAAATCGATATACAAAAACAGATCAGTTTTCTGTTGTATGTGAAGGATCTATGCATTATGATAGAGTCCTTGCTGATGCTTCTTCTCGATTTCCAGATGAGCTTATGGATTCTTTAGAACCATTTTCATATAGTGATTTAAAAGAGTATAATCATGCCTTTTTGTCTGGATTTTTATCTGAAAAGTATGATGTTTTAGAAAGTGTTGCTGTTGATAGAGCAAAAGATAGAACTTTGAATACTTCTGTTTCTTTATTACAAGGGCAAGTACATCATCAAAATAGTTCTGTTCGTAAAAATGGTCTTTCTTTAAAGCAAACTGATCTAAATTATATTTTGTTACCTGTTTTTATGGTTAATATTAAATATCGTGATAAAATGTATACTTTTGCAATGAATGGTCAAACAGGAAAGATTGTTGGAGAGTTGCCATATGGTGTTAAAGAAATTATTCTTTGGAGTTTCGGTATTTTCTTAGCTTGTTTTCTTGTTTGTATTCTGTTATATGTAGGAGGGATTATATGAGAAAGATTGCTTGCTTATTTTTTGTTACTATTTTTCTTCTAAGTTGTCCCTTTTATGTAAATGCTAGTACGAATACCTTTACTAGAACAAGAGATAATTTATTGGTTAGTGATGATATTGATGTTTCTGATGATAATATTGATTATATTTTAAGTACCCCGGCAGTAGATGCTTCTGAGAAGATTTATGATTTTGCAGATTTGTTAACTGATGAGGAAGAAAAAAAGCTGTATGACGATGTTATGGATTTTATTGATATTTCTGATTTAGATTTGGCAATTG
Source organism: uncultured Bacilli bacterium (assembly GCA_944359885.1). GTDB lineage: Bacteria > Bacillota_I > Bacilli_A > RF39 > UBA660 > Faecimonas. Next base: position 10,453 of record CALVTC010000031.1, read on the forward strand.
TTACAGTTTCTAGTTATCAGAAGTCTTGTATTCCAGAGACTTGTAGTAGAGTTTATGCTGAGGATTTTTATGATTACAATGATTTTGGAACTGATTCTAGTCATAGTGGAATTTTATTCTTGGTTGATATGTTGAATAGAGAAATATATATTTGTACTACTGGAAAAGCAGAAGAAATTTATACGGAGTCTAGAGTAGATCGTATTTTGAATGCTATTTATTTGGATTTTAGTCAGGCAGATTATGCAAATGGGATTACAAAGTTTATGACAATCCTTGAAAACTATGATACAATAGGAGTATCTAGTTTAAATGATAGTCGGTATGAAATAAAAGAAGATGGAACGGTTGTGCGAGAATTTCCTTATTTGATTGTTTTTGGTATTCCTCTTCTTATTACTGCTATTGTAATGGGAATTATGATTTATAAAAATAAAATTGTTAGAAAAGCGACCTCATCTCGAGAGTATTTGGATAAAGAATCTTTGAAGATGAATGTGGTTTCAGATCGACTTATTTCTACACACACATCAGCAACTCCGATTTATCAGTCTAGTAGTAGTGGTGGTAGTCATAGTGGAAGTAGTGGAAGAAGTCATGGTGGTGGCGGACGTCACTTTTAAAAAAGAAAGAAGGTAGATTTATGGGTTTAATTAAAGCAGCGGTTAGTGCTGCAGGAAGTACATTACATGATCAATGGAAAGAGTATATTCGTTGTGATGATTTGGGGCAAGATATTTTAATGAAGAGAGTATCTACTCCTAATGGAGTTATCTCTAAAAATAGTGTTATTCAGGTTGCTCCTGGACAAATTGCAGTAGTTTTTCAGAATGGTCAAATTTTAGATGCGACTGCAGAAGAAGGAATTTTTACTTTTGATGAGTCTACATCTCCATCTTTTTTTGCTGGGCAATTTGGTGATGTATTTAAAGAAATGTGGGGAAGATTCACTTATAATGGTGGAACTTTCAAAGAACAGGCAGTGTTTTATATTAATGCAAAAGAAATTATGGATAACAAGTTTGGAACACCTGCTCCTGTTCCTTTTCAAGATTGGTCTCATCCAATTCCTAATCAGATGACTGGAACTATGAGTCCGTTACGTGTTGAAGTAAAATGTTTTGGTAAGTATACTTTTAAAATAACAGATCCAGCTATTTTTATGTCACGAATTGCTGGTACAGCTGAAGAGTATCGTAAAGATGAATTATGTGAACAGATGCGGTCTGAGGTTATTGGTGCTTTTCAAAATGTGTTAAATGAGCTTGGCAGTGCACAACATAAGACACCAGTATTAGAATTACCTAGCAGAACAGATGAAATTAAATCTGTTATGGATGAAAAGGTTTTTGATCAACCAATTCGTGATCGTGGAATTAGTTTATTAGGATTTGTTGTAGAATCTGTTACTTTGGATGATGAATCTAATCGAAAGATTGATAATTATGAACTTTCTTCTAATCAGTTTATGCAACAGGGAACTCTTACTGGTGCTTATGCAAATGCAGTACAAGATGCTGCTAAGAATGATGCCGGTGCTATGAATGGATTTTTAGGTGTTGGTATGATGAATATGGCATCTGGTGGCGTTATGGGAGGGGTAGTAAATCAAGCTACGAATCCTCAAAATGGATTTTCTTCTACTACCAACCAAGCATATGATCCTTATGCTAATCAAGCTGCTAGTCAGTTAAATGCAGCACAAGCACATTTTAATGCTTCACAACAAGTTGGAAATCCTAGTTTTTGTCCTAATTGTGGGGTTGCTACGAATGGTAGTAATTTCTGCCCTAATTGTGGTACAAAGTTAAAATAAGATTGAAAATAGCAGATTGAAAAGACAATCTGCTATTTTTTTCATAGAGTTAGATACTTTATAATGTTAAAATTTGTATTCCATCTTCTATTTTCTAGATTAAATATACTATAATTTGTCGCATTTTACAATATTTATCTTTAATTTCGGTTTTTTATGGAAAAAAATCCAAAGATTTTATTGACATATTTAGTCAATTTTTTCGTCATACAATAAATTTTAATCTCTATATATTATTAAGTTTATTTTAAATTTTTTATGTTAGTTTCATAATGTTTTTTTTAGTCAAATTTTTCGTCATTTCTGATTTTATCTAGATATTAAAATATATAATCATAGAGTATCTAACTCTATGATTATTTAAAATAGGTTTTAAGAGGAGTTTGATAGAATGAATTTGCTTAATAAATATCGAACGCAAGCGATTGCATTTGGAGTGATAGTATTAGTTATTATGGTAGGGCTTATTACGCCTTCTTTTGCAATATCAATACCGGTATCGTCTATTACTATTACATCACAAAATACTAGTTATGAAAACAAAGAACCAGGTTCCTGGCAAGTAGAAAAAAGTGGGAAGTGGATAGAAAAAGGGATAGCTGAAGTTAAGTTTAATGTATCCAGTGTTTTGATGTCTGAAGACCCTGATATTGATATTATTTTTGTGTTGGATATTTCTGGATCTATGAAAGGAGAAAAATTAGAAAGAGTAAAACAAGATACAACAGAGTTATTAGAAAGTTTGTTATCTAATGGAGAAAATAGGGCAGCTTTAATTACCTTCGATACAGAGTCTAGGATTGTATCAGGACTAACGGATGATAAAGATTTATTAATACAAGAAGTAAATAATTTAACTGATACTGGAGATACCAATTATTATCAAGCATTAGTTAATGTAGATACGATTTTAAAAGATTATCAACAAGAAGAAAATAAAGATTTAGTTGTTTTATTTCTAACAGATGGATATCCTAATGAAGATACCCCAAATCAAATTGCCCAGTATCGGTATTTAAAAAGTGAGTATCCATATGTTACCACTAATGGTGTTCAATATGAAATGGGAAGTAGTATCTTAGATCCCATTAAAGAGGTAAGTGATAATCAGTTTATAGCGGATATGGAAACATTAAACAATGTTTTGTTTAATGCGAGCGTAGTACCAATTTTATATAATAACTTTCAAATTGTTGATTATATCGAGAATGATTATTTTACTTTGAAAAGTGAAGATGATATTACTGTAAGTGATGGAGAAGTAAAATTAGAAGAAGAGAATGGACTACAAAAGATAACTTGGACGATATCCAATTTTAAATCTGGGAGTAATGCCAGTCTTACTATGGATTTAAAGTTAAAAGATGAGTTAATTGGTCAAGGTGGAGTATATCCAACAAATAGAAGCGAGCAGATTATCTCATAGATAGAAAGTCAAAATGAAAATATTAACAGCACTTTAACTCCAGCACTTACAGAAAATTATCGTGTAATCTGTGAAGGAAATGCACCAAATGGATGTAGTGTAGAAAACGTTCCAGAAAGTGAGAATCATTCTGTATTTGATGTAGTATCTATCGCTGAAGAGGCAAGTTGTAGTGGATATGAGTTTAAAGGATGGGAAATAGTAACAGATAATGTTACCAAGGTAAATGATGATTATTTTATTATGTCAGAGAGTGATGTTGTACTTAGAGCAACCTGGGGAAAAGTGTCTATCTCAAAATCTATGGACGGAGAAGTTTACACTGTAGAATCTATTATGAAAGGCGAAGATTGGTGGCCAGAGATTCTTGATTACACCATGGTTACTAGTATTACTACAAAAGATAACACAGATATTCCAGATAATGTCATAGAATGGTGGGATGCATCAGAGGCACAAGATCAAAGTGTAATTGCTTATATTGAAGATGACGGAAGCGGAGCAGGTACTTATAAAGTTACTATCGGTGGCCAAGGAGGAATTATTGCCAACCCTGATTCTAACAGTTTGTTTTATTATTTTACTAGTCTGGAGTCTATTGATTTAACACATTTAGACACTAGTAAAGTTACAAATATGAGTAACATGTTTCGATGGTGTAATAATTTAACTAATTTAGATTTAAGTAGTTTTGATACATCAAGTGTAACAAGTATGATTAGTATGTTTCAAAGTTGTAGTAGTTTAACTAGTATAAATTTTGGTAATGATTTTAATACATCAAATGTACTAAATATGAATTCTATGTTTAGGGAATGTAGCAATCTTATCAACAAAGGTTAAAAAATAAAGGTATAAAGCAAAGTATGTCAAGAAAAGGAAATAGTATGGACAATGGCCTCATGGAAAATTTTTTTGGAATACTGAAAACAGAGATGTTTTATGATCAAGAAGATAATTATAAAACAATAGGTGATTTAATAAATGCGATAAAAGAATATATTTATTATTATAATCATGGTAGAATTAAAGAGAAATTAAAAGGATTGTCCCCCGTAAATTACAGGTTACAATCCTCTAATTAGAAACTATTTATAAACTGTCCAACTTTTGGGGTTCAGTTCATAATTCAATACTCTTTTTCTTTGATATGTTCTTTTTGTATAAATTTATTTCTTTTTGACAAACTATAAGTAGTAGGGTTAAAGGGTGAGAAATTTGACAAATTACGACTTTTCTGGTAAAATACATAACTGTCACATAAACAGAGAGGTGTTATACATGTTTTATGATGAAAAGCAGGCGTTAAAAGCTTGTGAAGAGGATGCGTCCCTGATTTTTGAATTAATTAAAGAAGGGTACTATCATCTAGTAGATGAACTTATTTCTAAAAATAAAGTAGATATCAATACAGTAGATGCTGCTGGTAATGATGTTTTATACAGACTTTTAAAAGCAAAACAGTACGATTTGGTATTAAAGTTTATTAGAAAACGCAGCTGGAATCCTAATCATCAAAATTTAGATGGAAATACCATTGGACATTTATTAGTTAGAGATACTTCAGTTTCTGCTTTGAAAATCTTGGAACATCTAACGAAAAGTAAAAGATATTTATTAAACATTAAGAATAATAATGGAGAAACTGTATTAGATAGAGCAGTTCATAATCAGAGTGCTTTTCAAGCTCTTAAAATATTAGAAGAAAAGCGTTTTAATAATATTGATGTTTTATCTTTTAAGAATTTATATCAATTGTGTATTAAAAATAATTATTATGGTAAATATTCAAAACTAACTAATTTAGAAAATATCATTGAAAGTTTAGAGAAAAAAGAAGAATTAGTTCCTAGTATGAGTAATTTATTAAATAAGATTGTTGAAAATATGGAAGCAATTAAAGAAGATATTATGAAAAATAAATTTTCTTTAATGGATCAGATGATTAATAATTCTTTAAAAGAAGCTGTTATATAAGAGGATTTTCTTTGAGTTCCGGTGAAATTCTATAAAATAAGAAAAGATGAATTTGTTTTATCCACAGATTCATCTTTTTTGTACAAA
>CALVTC010000032.1 GCA_944359885.1 uncultured Bacilli bacterium
AAATATATGAGCGAAATAAAGAGAGTAAATGAGGACCCAGATTTTTTTGAGTATATGAGTGCAGAAGAAGATAATAGGAAGATAGAAAATTCTATTAGAAAAGAGATGACAGAAAAGGGGTTAAAGGAGGGAATGGAAAAAGGATTAAAGAAAGGAATTAAACAAGGGATTGAACAAGACCAAAAGAAGATTGTTCATTCTATGTTAGAACAAGGACTAGATATAGAGACGATTTCTAGATACACAAGTATTGATTTAGAGGTAGTAAAGAAATATCAGGCAGAGTTAGAAAAGAAAAAAAGTGTCTATTAACACTTTTTTATAGAGCATTGAACTTTATCAACATTAAGAGACAATCGTTTGATTGTCTCTTAATATTTTTTATTTGTAAATTTTCCTTTGTTTTCGGCAGCTTTTATGATTTGTGCTAATAAATTAATAGCAATTTGTTCTGTTTTTCTTCCTATGTCTCTTAGAGGATTAAATTCTACTAAATCATAAGATACGACTTGGTCTAGATGTTTCATAATTTCTTCATTTATTTTCATTGCTTCTTCTTCCGTTATACCATCAAATTCAGGAACTGATACACCTGGCGCTATTTCTGGATCAATTAGATCTAAATCAAAACTAATATGAATTCCTTTTGTTTTTTCACCAGCAATTTTGAATGCTTCTTCGACAACAGCTTCAACTCCTTTTTGTTTGATATCCTCTGTTGTAAAAACTGTGATTCCTGAATACTTAACATTATCTTTTTCCCAGTCATCGATACTTCTTGCACCAACGACTACAGCTTTTGATGGTTGAATGGTATTTCCATCGTAAAAATATCTTAATTCATGATTTTTATATCCAGTGATTGCGGCTAAGGGAAGTCCATGGATATTTCCGCTTACTGTTGTATCGAAAGTATTGTAATCTGTATGTGCATCAAACCAAATAATACCAATATTTTCATGTGCCTTAGCACTAGCTAGGGCACTTGCAACTGCAACAGAATGATCTCCGCCTATTGTAATAGGGAAGTAATTATCTTTTGCTTTTTCTAAAATCATTTTATATAATTTTGTATTAAATTTATCTATTTCATATTCATTTTTTCTTCGATCGGATAAATTTCTACTTTTGATGATGTTTTCATCTTGCATTAAAGAAGTGCTTTCTCCTTTATAAAAACCTTTTAGATCATTCATTAACTGAACAGGTCCAAGATGAGCACCATCAATATGAACGCCTAGGTCACTTCCTGCTCCTATAACATATGTCTTCATAAATTTTCACCCTCTTACATTTTAGAATAAATGGAAGAATATAGCAAGGAAAAGTCTTTTTTTTCTTGATTATTTACTGTATAATGTTTTTGGTGATAATATGAAAATGTTAAGTGAACTATATCCAGGAGTGGCGCAAGATGTTGAAATAAAATCAATACAGATTAATTCTCGTGAGTGTAGTCCAGGAGATTTATTTGTATGTACCATGGGTGTTACTGCTGATCGTCATGATTTTATTGATGATGCTATTAAACATGGAGCTAGTGCAATTGTTGTGAGTCGTGATGTCGGTTCTCGAATGGTTCCTATTATTAAAGTTCTTGATACGAATCGTGAATTGCCATATCTTTGTCAAAAATTTTATGATTATCCTGACCAAAAGATGAAGATGATTGGTGTAACTGGTACAGATGGAAAAACTTCTACGGCAACTATTATTCAAACTTTAATTGGAAGTGATGTTTGTGGCTATATTGGTACTAATGGAAGAAGTTGTGCTAAATTTACTGGAGATAATCCTAATACAACACCAGATGTTCATTTATTATATCCTTACTTAAAGGAATTTGTTGATTGCGGATGTAAATATGTGGCAATGGAAGCAAGTAGTGAAGCTTTTTTTAGAGGAAGACTTCAAAGTTTTCAGTTTGATATAAGTGTTTATACCAATATTACATCTGAACATTTGAATATTCATGGTACGTTTGAAAATTATTTACAGTGTAAATTACAACTGTTTCGACAAACAAAACCGGATGGTGTTTGTGTATTAAATCGTGATGATTCTTATTTTGAACAGGTAAAGCAAGCATGTCAAGGAAGAGTTGTTACCTATGGAATGGCAGATGATTGTGATCTTAGAATTGTTGATTATAAAGTTTCACCTAGGCATACTTTGATTCATTTTCAATATCATGATGAAATATTTGAAGTAGATAGTCCTCTTCTTGGAGATTTTAATGTTTATAATTTAGCGGCAGGTCTTTTAGCAGCTATTTCTGTTGGTGTTCCTATGGAACAAGCGATAGCTCGTATTCCAAATATAAAAATTAGTGGTCGTCTGGATTTGCTTAATACCAATACACCTTATTATGTAATGGTTGATTATGCCCATACTCCTAATGGTATTAGTAAACTTTTAAATTTTGTTCATACTTTAGATATTAATCGCAGTATTGTCGTTATTGGTCAAGCGGGTGAGAGAGATTATTTGAAAAGACCAATTGTTGGAGAAGTAGTTGTCTCTAATGCCAGTTATGCAATTTTTACTTATGAGGATCCCAGAAGTGAAGATCCTAAAGCTATTGTAGATGATATGATTCAAAAAATAAAAGATACTTATCATAATTATGAGATTGTATTAGATAGAAGAGAGGCAATTCAAAAAGCAATTGATATGGCAGAAAATAAAGATATGGTTTTAATTCTTGGTAAGGGAAATGAGACTTATCAAAAGTTAAAGGATAGAACTATTTATTTTAATGATGAAGAAGAAGCGTATCAGGCGGTTATTAATCGAAAGAGTCGAGAAGAGGTTACAAATTAGTAACTTTTTTTCTTGACTGGGAAGAGACGTAGTTATATATTGAGTTTGTTAGGATGATGAATTATGAAAAAGATAGAGCAAAATATTTATGAAATAGAAGTTTATGATGTTAAAAATTTATTTAAAAATAGAGATTTAAATGCTAATAAGGGGGATTTTGGTAAAGTTGGTATTTATGGTGGAAGTATTTCTTATTCAGGTGCTTTAAAACTTGCTTTTTTATCTTTAAGTGCTTTACGAAGTGGTTGTGGTATTAGTAGAGTGATTACCAAAAAAGAAGTAGTACCTTTACTTGGGCCTAATATACTAGAACAAACTTTGGAAGTTTTACCTGATTATAATGATAAAGATTTTTATGTAAAACTTTTATCTTCCATTTCGGATTTAGATTGTCTTGCGTTTGGTATGGGTATTGGTAGGGATCAATATTTAAAAGATGTTTTGATATTTCTTATTCAAAATTATCATGGTAATTTGGTTATTGATGCGGATGGTTTAAATATTTTGTCCGGTATTGATTTAGAAATTTTAAAAGATAAAAAATGTAACATTATTTTAACTCCTCATCCAAAAGAATTTTCTAGACTTTGTGGAAAGAGTGTTGAAGAGATTAAAAAAGATGCTTTTTCTCTTGTCTTGGAATTTGCTAGTGTTTATCAAGTAGTGGTTTTGTTAAAGGGACATTCTACCATTATCTCTGATGGGAATGTTACTTATTTTGTTACAACTGGTTGTAGTGGTATGGCAACTGCTGGTAGTGGTGATGTGTTATCAGGTATTTTAGCTGGTATGCTTGCTTATCTTGATTTTAATCTTTTGACTATTGCCGGTGGTGTATTTCTTAATGGGATTTCTGGGTGTTTAGCAGAAGAGTCTAATACTGATATTTCTATGATAGCGAGTGATACAATTCATTATATTGGGCAAGCTATTAAAATAATTAGAGAAAAAACTAAATAGCTTTTCTTTTGCTTTTATGTTATGATTATGTTTAGGTGATGGCGTGATAAAAAAAGTTTTAAAGGGATTACTTGTTGTTATATGTATGATTACGATTTTTTATTTTTCATCTGATAATGGAGATCGGTCTAGTTATAAAAGCGATAATGTTATCTTAGAAGTTTCTTCTTTTTTTGGCGTTCATCATTTATCAAAGCAAGAAAAAGATGTTTTGATTGATACTTTTGTAGTACCGGTTAGAAAAACAGCACATTTTGCTATTTATTTTATCCTTGGTATTACTGTGGTTAGTTTCTTTAGAGAATTTTCTATTCCTATTCGAAAACTATTGCTATTGTCTATTTTTTTAGCATTTCTTTATGCATGTAGTGATGAGATTCATCAGTTATTTGTACCAGGAAGAAGTGGTCAGTTTATAGATGTTTTACTTGATACTTGTGGAGCTAGTGTTGGGGTAGGACTTTACGTTTTATTATTTCGAAAAAAAATAAAGGAGGTGCCTTGTGAGTAAGAAAAAGGAACTTGCTAAAAATACTATCATTATTTTTATGGGAAAAGTATGTACTCAATTAATTTCTTTTCTTCTATTACCTTTATATACGAGTTATTTAGTTACAGAAGAATATGGTTTTGTTGATTTAATTACTACTTATGTTACTTTAATTGTTCCAGTTATTACATTGGAACTCGAAATGAGTGTTTTTCGATATTTAGTCGATTGTCGTAAAAATAAAGAACAAACAAAAAAGGTTTTTAGTAATAATTTTATTATTTTACTTTCTTCTTTGTTGATTTTTGCGATTGGCTATTTAATTGTTACTTGTTTTTGGAAATTTGATTTTCGTTTTTTAATTCTTTTGGATATTATTATTTGTACTTTTTCTGGGAACTTCTTGCAGATTGCAAGAGGAGTTGGAAAAACGTTAGATTATGCTATTAGTTGTATTATTACTGGTGCAAGCACAATTTTACTTAACATTTTATTTATTGTTGTTTTGCGACTTGGTGCTTTTGGAATGATTTCTTCTATAGCTTTGGCAAATGGTCTTGGGGCAATCTATTTATTTATTCGACTTAAGATGTGGCGATATATAGATTTTAAAAAGAAAGATAAGAAATTAATTAAAGAGATGTATAAATATTCAATGCCTCTTGTACCTAATGGTATCAGTTGGTGGATTGTTAATGTTTCTGATCGTACTATTATTACTGCTATATTAGGTGCTGCAGCAAATGGAATTTATGCAGTTAGTAATAAATTTCCAACAATTTTATCTAGTTTATTAGGGATTTTTAATCTTTCTTGGAGTGAATCAGCAGCTTTACATATCGATAGTCCTGATAGAGATGAGTTTTTCTCTGATATTTCTAATGCTGTAACGAAACTTTTTACTTGCCTTGGAGTGGGAATGATTGCTTGTATGCCATTTTTATTTCCCTTTTTGGTAAATAAAAGTTATGATGATGCTTATTACTATATTCCAATATTGGTATTAGGTGCAGTCTTTAACGTTATCATTTGTTTATATAGTGCTGTTTATATTGCTAAAAAGATGACAAAAAAAGTAGCGTCTACCTCTATTCTTGGTGCTATTATTAATATTGTTGTTAACATTGGGTTAATTCATTTTATAGGACTTTATGCAGCAGCAATTTCTACTGCGGTTAGTTATTTTGTTATGATGGTTTATAGACATTTTGATTTGAAGAAATATATGAATATTACTTATGAAAAAGGATTGCTTATTAAAACAATCTGTATCTTTACTTTTGCTATTATCATTTATTATCAAAGAAACTTTTATTTAGATATTTTAAGTTTGGTAGTAGTTATTATTTATTCTGTTTGGATGAATAAAGACTTTTTACTAGCAAGTAAAAATACAATCTTTTCTAAATTGAAAAGTATAAAAACTAAATAAATCGACAAGAAAAAACATATAATTCGTTAGGTGATTATATGTTTTTTCAGTTATTTTCTATGTTAAAGGATGTACTTTGTTTTACGGGATCTTATTCTAATGAAGTATTTCCAGAACCTCTTAGTAGTAAAGAAGAAGAGGAGTGTATTATAAAAAAAGAGCAAGGGGATGTCAGTGCTCGTAATAAATTAATTGAACATAATTTGAGATTGGTTGCTCATATTGTAAAAAAGTTTGATCAAAAACCGAATGATACAGATGATTTAATTAGTATTGGTACGATTGGACTTATTAAAGGTGTAGACAGTTTTTCTAGTAATAAGGGAGTTAAAATTACTACTTATTGTGCTAGATGTATTGAAAATGAAATATTAATGTATTTTAGAAGCAATAATAAATATAGTAGAGATATTTCTATTAATGAGGCTGTTGGCTTTGATAAAGATGGAAATGAAATTGCTATTCAGGATGTATTAAAGTCTCCTAAACCTGATTTTGTAGAGGATATTAATATGAAAGATCATATTTTATTATTAAAAAAATATATGAAAATATTACTTCCTAGAGAAAGAGAAATTTTAATTCGAAGATATGGTCTTAATAATCAAGATGAGGAGACTCAAAAAGAGATTGCTAAAAAGTTACATATTTCTAGAAGTTATGTTTCTAGAATAGAAAAAAGAGCTCTTACTAAAATATTAAGAGAATTTATTAAAGATAAGCAGTATGATAAAGAGTAAATGATATAGAATATAAATAGACATGTGGTAGTAGATATAGTATAATGATATAGTGAGAGTGGTAATATGAAAAAAGATAGATTTTTAAGTCGTAGATATAGACCTTTTTCTAGGTCTTTTCGGCGTTTAAATGATTTGCAAAAGAAAAGGATTTATCGCCTTCGGTTTCAAAAATTTACTGTTTGTATTGTATTTTTAATGGTGGGAGTTTGTCTTTTAGCTGGTTATCAGATGTTATTTTTTCCTAGAATTAAATTACTTGGTAGTAGGGTAGTTGAACTTGAGTACCAAGAGAAGTATGAGGAGTTGGGATATTGTTCTAGTTATCGTGGAAAGGATATTAGTTCTAAAGTAAAAGTGAAGGGTGATGTAGATTCTTCTAAGTTAGGAGAATATCAAATTACTTACGAGGTTCAATATCATGGTGCAACTACTACAAAAACGAGAATTGTTAGAGTCGTTGATTCTGTTAAACCAAAGATTACTTTTTCAGCTTCTCGTAAAAAATTATATATTTGTCCAGATAGTAAATATTTATATGATGATTATCAAGCTGTAGATAATTATGATGGTGATATCACAAAAAAAGTTAAAGTGGATGAAGTTGGAGATAAAATGCGTTATCAAGTGGAGGATAGTGCTGGAAATAAGACGGTAGTTGAACGAAAAATTTATTATCAAGATGTAGAAAGTCCCACTTTGACTTTAGATAATGAAACGGTGCTAGTTAATAAGGGGGACTATTATCAAGATAGTAGTTATCAAGTTTTAGATAATTGTACAAAAGAGGTTTCTGTAGAAGTAAGTGGCGATGTTAATACTAATCAAGTTGGAGAGTATGAACGAAAGTATCGTGCAAAAGATAAGGCCGGTAATGTTAGTGAAATTGTACAAAAAGTAATTGTTATGGAACCGGTTAAAAAAGGAGTTATTTATTTAACGTTTGATGATGGACCTAGAAGTGGTACGACAGATATTATTTTAAATATATTAAAAGAAAAAAATGTTAAAGCTACATTCTTTGTTACTAGTGGTGGACCGGATGATTTAATCAAGAGGATGTATGATGAAGGACATTCTATTGGACTTCATACTGCTAGTCATGATTATTCTGTTGTATATGGTTCGATTGATTCTTATTTTCAGGATTTAGCAATTGTTTCAGATAGAGTAGAAAAAGTCACTGGTCAAAAGTCTTATCTTATTCGTTTTCCAGGTGGTTCTAGTAATACGGTAAGTAAAAAATATACACCTGGTATTATGAGTTATTTGACAAAAGAAGTCTTAAGTCGTGGTTATCGATACTATGATTGGAATATTGATTCTAGAGATGCTGAAGGTGGCAAGTTTACAGCAGATGAAATTAGTAATTTTGTTACGTCTAAGCTTTCTCATGATAAAGTAAATATGGTGTTGATGCACGATGTTAAAGTAACGACAAAAGATGCTATTGGAAAAATTATTGATTATGGAAAAGCTAATGGATATACGTTTGATGCGATTACTCCTTATACAGATATGGTTGTTCAACGTGTAAATAATTAGACGAATTAGAAAAACTAGTGTATAATGTTTGTAGGTGATTTTATGGGAGTTTTTAAGCCAACGATGTATCGGAAGGATATTTTTGATATTAATTATGAGAAATTAAAAGAAATGGGTATTCGTTGTTTAGTCTTTGATTTAGATAATACTCTGGGATTAATTGATCACGAAAGATGTCCTTTAAAGGTTAGAAAACTAATCAAAAGTTTACAAAATGATTTTTTGATTTTTATTGCTTCTAATAATAGTATGAGACGAATTAAACCTTATATGGAAGACTTGGGGGTTGGTGGTGTTAGTTTTTGTATGAAACCATCTACTCGAGGACTAAAAAAATTAAGAAAGCAGTATCATTTAAAAAAGAAAGAAATGGTTATGATTGGGGATCAAATTGTAACAGATGTACTTGCTGGAAAGAGATTTCATATTATGACCATTTTGGTTGATCCTCTTGGTAAAAAGGATTTGAAAATCACAGGACTTAATCGATACTGGGAAGATAAAATTATTCGAAGATATGAAGCAAGAGGCGAGTTTAAGAGAGGTAGTTATTATGACTAGTGAAGGTAAAAAATGTCAGGGGTGCGGTGTTTTACTACAAGATGAGAATATTTTGCAGGAAGGATATACCACTAGTTTAGAAAATGATATTTGTCAAAGATGTTTTCGAATGAAAAACTATGGAGAATATCAGATGGTTGCAAAATCAAATGAAGAATATTTATCTATTTTAAAAAGTGTTGGTGAGACTAAGGATTTAGTTCTTTATATTACAGATTTATTAAATGTAGATAAAGATATTAAAGAAATTCGTGAAGCAATTCCTAATAAAATGATTTTGGTTTTAAACAAGAAAGATGCTTTGCCTAAATCTGTTAAAGAAGAAAAACTGATTCGTTATTTTGAAGATATGGATTTGGGATTTGAGGAAATTATTGTTGTAAGTGTTAGTAAAAATTATAATATTGATTATTTGTTGAAGAGAATTAAATTTCATCAAACTAGTAAAAATGTTTATGCTGTTGGTCATACGAATGCTGGAAAGAGTAGTTTAATTAATAAATTAATTCAAAACTATTCAGATAAGACACAGGAATTAACAATGTCACCTTTGCCATCTACTACTTTGAATACGGTTACGATTGAAATAAATGATTATTTAACTTTGATTGATACACCTGGACTTATTGATAGTGGTTCTATTTTAAATGTAGTGGATCCTAAGATGGTAAAGAAGACTTCGCCTGTTAAAGAAATTAAACCTAAGACTTATCAAATTCGTAAGAATCAATCTATTATTATAGAAGACTTTTTACGTATTGATTATGTAGATGGAGTAAAAAACAGTTTTACTTTATATATATCTAATGATTTGAAGGTAAAGAGATTATTAAATTCTAATAATAAAGATGATTTAAAAGAATTGAATAAAAAAACTTATCTTGTTAAATATGGGGAAGATTTGGTTATTTCAGGACTTGGTTTTATTAAAATGGTTGATAAATGTATGATAGATGTATATATTGATAAGAATGTTGATTCTTTTCTTCGAAAAAATATGATTTAGGGGGATTTTTATGAAGTTGTTAAATACAAAAGAAGAATATGAAAAAATGTATCAAGAGGGATATTTCTGTCCTTATGTAGTAAAAAAAGAAGATGAAGTTTTTGATATATTGTCTGAAAATAAAGATGTTTTAGCTAGTTATACAGAAGAATTTCGTAAGGTGATTTTTCATGACCGTATTGGATATTTAAAGAGTTCTTTTTTCTCTTTATTCCCTGATAATTCTTTAGCTATGATGTATCAAGCAGAAGAAAGTATTATGAAATCGCTTTTTTCTATTTCTGTTTATTTTTCTGCTATGAATGATGAAATGCAAGAAAATCTTTCTTCTGATAATTTTTTGGAAGTAGGAAAATTAGGAGGATTTACAGATCTTGTTTTTTGCGATTTAAAAAATACTCTTATTAAAAGGCAGGAAAATGTTGTTAGAGGAATTTATGAGGGAGATATTTGTTATCACGAGGGTATGATAAATGATGTTTTACAATCTTATGATGCTTTTTGTGATTTTTTTCAAGACCATCTTCAAACTTTTCAAAAAAATAGCAGTAATGTTTATAAAAAAACAGCATAGGAGGATTTATGGCGTTGTTTCGTAATGTTGAAGAAGTAGCAGATGCTTATCAAAAATATGAAGTGGCAGTATTTCCTAATAATTTAGAAGAGGCAAAAGAAATATTTTCTATTTATTGTGATGATATTACCCAAGCCATTAAGTTGGGTGTTGGTGATGAGTTTTATGCCAAACTAGATAAAGTAAAGTTTTTCTTTCTTTCCCCTTTTAAAGGATTTTTTTCAGAGTTTCCAAAGGAAGAAGCTTTAAATGCTGATATTGCGGTTATTCAAGATTATTTGGATCTTTATGATAAGTTTTTAGATTTACAGATTATACTTTCTGATAGCCTTACTGCAACTAATTATCGAGATGTTAGTCTTTTTGGAGATTTTTCTCAAATGGTTTTTATAGAAGTGAATCAAGCTATGGATATTAGAAGAAAAGCAATTTATTATGATATACAATTAGGATATGATCAATGTTATCACAGAAGTGCAATTTCTGATTTAGAAGATGTGTTTTGGTATTTAAATGATTTTTATCAGATGGAAAAAATGAATTTTGATATTAGTAAAACTAAAGTAAAATCTAAGTGATTTTATGTTAGTTTTTAGTGGAATAGAGGAAATAAAATGAATTATTATGAAAATTTTTTAGAAAAATATGAAATTATGCAACAAGATTTTATGGGGAATTCTTGTAAAGAAGAAGTGGAGTTGTTATTGGAATCTTATATAGACAAGCTTTTCTGTTTTTATCTAGGGGAATATAAAGTAATAGGATCTTTGTCATGGCAGGAAAAAGAGACTAAAATTTTATCGATTTTTGCTTCTAAGTATATTCCTTTACATTCTAGCGTGAAGTTAAAGAGTAAGTTGTTGGAGTCGCATCAAGGAATTCTTCTTTTTTCTCTAGCAAAGGAAGCAGAACTACTCTCTATGCTTGATTCTGATAATTATATTGAAGTAGGTGGCTTAGGGCGTTTTCTTTATGAAAGCTTTTATGATGTTACTAATACGGTAACAGATAATGGTAGACATTCATAATGATTGTAGTTCAATACAAGCTAGATTAGATACTATGATTTTAACACAGTCTTTGATACAGTATAAAGATGATTATCAGAGGTTTTATTATGATCAGGTTCAGAATATTTATTCTGAAAATGACAAGCAAAAGGTAAAAGATAAGCGGTAACGATTTTCGTTATGCTTTTTTTCATAATCAGTGGAAATGTTTTTTGGTACGTGATATAATTAGAAATAGTTTATAAGAGGAAGTGGTGTCAATGAATAATGAACTTACGAATCAAATTCGTAGTAAGTGTGATATTGTTGATATCATTGGGGAAAGAATACCTCTGGTAGCACGAGGAAAAAATTTCTTTGGCGTTTGTCCTTTTCATGATGATTCCAATCCTTCTTTATGTGTTTCTCGTGAGAAACAAATTTATACGTGTTTTTCTTGTCATGCGACTGGTAATGTTTTTACTTTTATTATGAATTATGAGCATATGGACTTTAAAGAGACACTACATTATTTAGGGGAAAGGGTAGGCGTTGATGTTTCTTCTGTACGTATTGCGAAGCGAAATACAAAATTTGATCCTTTTTATGATGCTTATCAATTTTCGCTAAAGTATTTTCAGAATAACTTATTATCTAAAGCTGGACATGATGCTAGAGATTATCTTGCTTCTCGTGGGATTGATGATCAAGTAATTAAAGAATTTGAAATTGGACTTTCTCTTGATCAAGGTGATGATTTAACACGCCTTTTGACTAGTAAAAATTATTCTTTTGCAGTTTTGAATCAAATTGGTTTATCTAGTGATAATAGGGATGTCTATATTGATCGTATCATGTTTCCTTTATATGATTTGACTGGTAAAGTTGTTGGTTTTAGTGGAAGAATTTATCGTGATAATGGATTAAATAAATATTTAAATACAAAGGAGACACCTATATTTAAAAAGGGACAGTTGCTTTATCATTATCATGTTGCTAGAGAAGAATGTAGATTAAAAAAGTCTGTCATTGTGATGGAGGGATTTATGGATGTTATTCGTGCTAGTACGATTGGCATTCGCAATACTGTTGCATTAATGGGAACTGCTCTTACTCATGAACAATTACAGTTAATTAAACGATTATCTAATCAAATTATTTTGTGTTTAGATGGGGATGATCCTGGGGTACATGCTACACTTTCTATTGGTGATATGTTATTAGAAGAAGGGGTCGAAGCTAGAGTTCTTGTTCTTCCTAATCCAGATGATCCGGATAGTTTTATTTTAAAGCAAGGAAAAGATAAATTTGTAAATTTATTAGAAAATGCAATTACTTTTAATGATTTTAAATTACGTAAATTAAAAGAAAATGTCGATTTTAGAAGTGATGAAGAAACTGCTAAGTATATTAATCAAGTTTTATTAGAGACTACAAAGGTTCAAGATAGTATTCGAGTAGAAATAATATTAAAAAAACTTGCAAAAGAGTTCGATTTGAGTTATAATACACTGGAAATGCGTTTTCGTGAATTAGAAAAACCGAAACCAAAGGAAGTACCAGTAGTAGTTACATATCAAGAAAAAAAGAAAAAAACAAAGTATGAAAAGGCGATGGAACAGATTCTTTATTTTATGCTGAATAATGACTGGGTGATTAGCTTGTTTGAAAAGGAACGTTTTGTTTTTCCTAATGAAGAGAGTCGATTATTGGCGAGTGAAGTTGTCTATTATTATACGACATATGGTCATATTAATATTCCTGATTTTTATACTTATGTTCAAGATAAAGAAGAAGTTGTAAATTTTCTTAACGATATTTTGGCCTCTGATTACGTAGAGTCTACTTCTCGAGATGAATTATTTGAATATTTTGGAGTGATTCGAGAATATAGTCGTACTCAAGAAATAAAAAGACTTACTAATTCTTTACAAAAAGAAATAGACCCAATTGAACAGGCTAGGATTGCTGAGAAGATTCGGAAGTTACGGATAGGAGATAATAAGAATGGTTGGAGAAATTAAGACAATTGAAGAAAGAAAAGAGAAATTACTAGCGTTAGGAAAAAAGCAAGGATATATTACTTATGAGCAGTTAGCTGATGAATTAAAAGGGTTAGATGTTGATAGTGATACGTTAGATGATCTTTATAATACTTTGATGGAGGCAGAGATTGATATTGTTTCCGAAGACGGTGGAGATGATGCTAGTGGTGAAGAGATTACTGAAGAAGTTCCTGTTGAAAACTTAACTTTATCTAAAGATGTTAAGATTAATGATCCTGTACGCATGTATTTAAAAGAAATTGGACGTATTAATTTGCTTACTAGTGACGAAGAGTTTGAATATGCAAAACGTGCTGAAGAAGGAGACGAAGAGGCTAAGAGAATGCTTGCGGAGTCTAATTTACGTTTGGTTGTTAGTATTGCAAAGAGATATGTTGGTCGTGGAATGTTATTTTTGGATTTAATTCAAGAGGGTAATATAGGATTAATGAAAGCAGTAGATAAGTTTGATCCTACAAAAGGTTATAAATTTTCGACATATGCAACATGGTGGATTCGCCAGGCAATTACTCGTGCAATTGCAGATCAAGCAAGAACGATTCGTGTGCCAGTTCATATGGTAGAGACGATTAATAAACTTGCTCGTGTACAACGACAATTAACACAAGATTTAAATCGTGAACCTACTGATGAGGAAATTGCTAAGAAGTTAGGAATTTCTATCGAAAAGGTTCGTGAAGTATATAAAATTTCTCAAGATCCTGTATCATTAGAGACACCAATTGGAGAAGAAGA
This sequence comes from uncultured Bacilli bacterium, assembly GCA_944359885.1. Taxonomy (GTDB): domain Bacteria; phylum Bacillota_I; class Bacilli_A; order RF39; family UBA660; genus Faecimonas. The sequence goes on from CALVTC010000032.1 coordinate 13,922, forward strand.
TGATTCTCATTTGGGGGACTTTATTAAAGATGAGAGAACCATGGGTCCTGAAGAATATGCTACTATTGAGATGTTGAAAGAAGAATTACAAGGGGTTTTAGGAACACTTACGGATCGTGAAGAAAAAGTATTACGTTTACGTTTTGGTCTTGATGATGGACAATGTCGTACATTAGAAGAAGTTGGTCAAATCTTTGGTGTTACAAGAGAGAGAATTCGTCAGATTGAAGCAAAGGCATTACGTAAATTAAGACATCCATCTCGTTCTAGAAAATTAAAGGATTTTCTAACAGATTAATGAAAATTAATAATCGATTAAAAAAGATAGGGGATTTAGTTCAAGCTAATTCCTTTTGTTTAGATGTTGGATGCGATCATGCTTTTTTAGATATTTATTTAGTGCAAAGAAATGAAAATATTCGAGCAATTGCTAGTGATGTTAAAGAAGGACCACTAAATCATGCTAGAGAAAATATAAAAAAATATCACTTGGAAGATAAAATAGAATGTCGACTAGGAAATGGGTTAGATACTTATAGTGATTCTGTTAATACCATTATTATTTCTGGTATGGGTGGAAGAAATATGATTGGTATTTTTAAAAGTCACTTAGAAGTATTGAAAAAAGTAGATACTATTATTCTTAGTCCTAATAACTATCAGATTGATGTAAAAAAATTTTTATGTAAGCATCATTTCTATATTTCTAATGAAGAATTAGTAAAAGATGGAAAATTTATTTATCAAGTGATTGTTTTTTCCAAAGGAAGAAAGAAGTATACAAAAAAAGAATATTTCTTCGGACCTATTTTACTTCAAAAAAAAGAAAATTTATTTTATGAATATTATAAACGTGAATTAATCTCTAGAGAAATATTAGTTAAAGTATTACCTAAAAATTATCGATTAAAAAAGTATTTGGTAAATAAGGAGATTTTGTTATTGAAAGAAGAAATTAAGGATTAATAACTTAATTTTTTTTATATATAAGGAATTTGTATATATAAAATGTAGGTTTTAAAACTTGTTATTTATAATTACTATTAAAAAAATTTTTTTGGCATGGTATGATGAAGAGCTTAAAGAGAGTAGAACTACGATAGATGCTTTAGGAAGTTTAGAATGTAGGGGATTCAATTATTTATATTACTAGTAGATTGAATTAAAAATAAAGATGTTGCTCTAAAATTTAAAACAACATCTTTTGTTTCATAAAGGTTGATACTTTATGATGATAAATTCTTATTATTTCTATACTAAATATACTATATTTTTCTACTTTTCACAATGAAATTTATTCTATTTCCATGTTAAATGTATAAAATTCCCAAGAAAAAAGAGTTTTAATTAGTCAAAAAAATTGTCAGAAAATATGACAATTTTTTTCATGTTTATTAGAAATAGAATTTCTTTATTAGTAATTAGTGCCGAAATATAAATAGTCAAAATTCTAGTCAAATCTTATTTAGCTCTTATTTTATCAAGCAAAATCATAAAGTATCAAGCTTTGTGATTTTATAAGTTTAGTATATAAGGAGTTTGATAAGATGGATAAGATAAATAAGTATAAAAGACAAATTATTTCACTAGGTGTACTTTTTCTTGTAGTAGTAATTAGTCTTATGACTTATTCTTTTGCTTCCGCAGGTCCTACACCTAGTATTTTTCTTACATCTGAGAAAACTAGTTATGAAAATAGGGAATCTGGTTCCTGGCAAGTAGAAAAGAGTGCAAAATGGATTTCT
>CALVTC010000033.1 GCA_944359885.1 uncultured Bacilli bacterium
TACCGAACGGTACGTACGGTGGTGTGAGAGGGACAAATTAAAATAGAGAAAACTATTTAATTTTCTCTACTCGATTTGCTCTCTATCTTGAAAAAAAGATAGAAATATGGCATACTGATTTATAGTAAGGATAGTGATAGTATGTTGAATATTCCATCATCTTTTGCTATATGCAGTTTATTATATATTTCGTTATTGATAATTGTTTATTTTTCCAAGAAAAGAGTAGATTCTATGGAAAATAAAATCTATGCATGGTTAGTCGCTTCAAATTTTGTTGGCGTATTATTAGATTTTTCTAGTGGAATGCTTTTATACTCGCAGGCTAATACAAATTCTGTTTTCTATTGGTTTCTTACTAAGTTTATATTTTTATATTTTTTACTTTGGCTGTTGTTATTTTTAATTTATGTTTTAGAAATTTCTGTCGGAGATTTATATCGAAAAGATAAAAATTTACAAAAAGTTATTGTGTTATTTGGGTTGATTGCTATTTTATTACTTATTTTGCCTCTTCATTATGTCGAAGGAAATGGTTACGTTTATCCGGAAGGATTAGCAGTTAATCTCTTGTATTTTGTTTCTATTATTTGTTTAATTATTATGATTAGTTGTATTTTGATACATCGAAAGAAAATTCCTAAGAAGAAATTTTTACCAATTATTACTTTTTTGTTTTTAGGAACGATTGCAATTGTAGTACAGAAAAATAATCCTACTCTTATTTTACTTACTTCCGTTGAGACCTTTGTTACCTTTTTAATGTACTTTACTATTGAAAATCCTGATATTAAGATGATTAATCAGTTGGAACTTGCGAAAGAACAGGCGGATAAGGCAAATCAAGCTAAGACAGATTTCTTATCTAGTATGTCTCATGAGATTCGTACTCCGCTAAATGCTATTGTTGGTTTTAGTGATTGTGTTCGTCATGCTAAAACTTTGGACGAGGCGAAAGATAATGCGAAAGATATTATTAATGCTTCTAATACTTTGCTTGAAATTGTAAACGGAATTCTAGATATTTCAAAAATTGAAGCTGGTAAGTTAGAAATTGTTAATTCGCCTTATGATGCTAGAGAGTTGTTTTCTTCTCTTGCAAAGCTTATTAAACCTAGAATGGATGAAAAAGGGCTTGATTTTCAAGTGTATATTGCACCAGATTTGCCTAAAGTTTTATATGGTGACCATACCAACGTTAAGAAAGTTGTTACTAATATTTTAAGTAATGCTAGTAAATATACGGATAAAGGTTTTGTTCGTTATGAGGTAAATTGTGTAAATAATTCTAATCGTTGTCGGTTAATTATTTCTGTTGAAGATTCTGGACGTGGAATAAAAAAGGAAAATATTGATAAGTTGTTTACAAAATTCCAGAGATTGGATGAGGATCGAAATACTACAGTGGAAGGAACTGGACTGGGGCTTGCTATTACAAAGCAATTGGTCGATTTAATGGGTGGTAAAGTTATTGTACATACCGTTTATGGAGAAGGATCAAAATTTACAATTATTTTAGATCAACCTATTGAAAAAGAGTCTTCTTTAAAAAAGGTAGTGGGGCCTAATTTGAGTCATTTGGATTTATCTGGTATCCGAGTTTTGGTTGTCGATGATAATTCTTTGAATTTGAAAGTAACTGATAAGCTATTAAAGAGATATCATGCTGATGTTGTTTGTGTAGATAGTGGATATCATTGTTTAGGAAAAATTATGTCTGGGGAAGTTTATGATATTATTCTTTTGGATGATATGATGCCTAAGATGAGTGGTGGAGAAACTTTAAAAAAATTAAAAGCTCTTCCTAATTTTTCTACTCCTGTTGTTTGTTTAACTGCTAATGCAATTACTGGAATGAGAGAGAAATATATTAATGATGGATTTGATGATTATTTAGCAAAGCCAATTGAAAAAGACGAAATGATTCGTGTATTCGCAACACTTTTACATCTGGGTGAAGATGTTACTGGTAAGTTATTTGATACTACTGAACTTTTGGATGTTGAAGATACTACTAGTTCTAATCATACTATGAATAATCAAGAGTATTTAAAAAGTCACGGGGTTGATATTGAACATGCTCTTAGTCTTTTAGGTGATATGGAGATGTATAATTCGACAATAGAAGATTATTTAAAAGAAATTGATAAAAAACTTTCTGATTTAAAAGGATTTTTAGATAATCAAGATATGAATAATTATGCTATCTTGGTTCACTCTATGAAAAGTGATGCTAAATACTTAGGATTTATGCCTTTAGCTGATGTTTGTTATCAACATGAATTGAAGAGTAAAGAAAATGATTATACTTATTGTGTGGAGCATTTTAAAGAATTAGAAGATGCTTTAAATAAAGTTTTAAAAGTAGTTCGTGAATATGTTAAACATATTTAGATTTAGTGGGGATTTATGAAATATAAGTTAATTGCTATGGATTTTGATGGAACACTATTAACTGATGATAAAAAGGTTAGTCCTTGGACAAAGAAGGAGTTAGCCAGTTTAAAAGAAAAAGGGTATATCATCGTAGGTGCTACAGCTAGAACTCTTGATAGTGTAAAAAATATATTAGATATTGATATGTTTGATTATATTATTTTAAATAATGGTGTTTCTATTTATGATGTAGGTTGTGATAAAGATGAGTGGATGGGAAGTATTAATCTTGATATAGTATCTGATATTATTACTTATGTTGATCAAGATTGTTTACAGGTTGATTTGATATCTGGAACAAAGTATTATGTTTATAAGTATCAAAAGAGAAGTTCTTTACCTTTTATTGTTGATATTGATAGGATAGAGGATGTTCCTTGTAAGCTTGCTAGAATGAATATCTTTTTTAAAGATGGAGTAGATGTTTTAGAATATTATGAAAAGATTAATAAGCAATCCAGTGATGTTAATTGTTTTGTAATGCAGTCATCTGATGATGATAAAAAGTGGCTTGTTGTGAATCCTTTAAATATCAATAAGAAAGAAACTTTATCTCACTTAGGTAATGAATTAGGAATTTCTCTTGATGAGATGATTTTCTTTGGAGATGGTCTTAATGATTTAGAAGTCTTAGAAGGAGTGGGTCTTGGTGTAGGTATGGGTAATGCCCTAGATGAAGTATTAGATAAAGTAGATATGGTTACTGATACTAATAATCGTGATGGTATAGCGAAATTTTTAGTAAAGATGAAAAACATCTGATATTTAGTTATCAGGTGTTTTATACGTTTAATAAGTAAATAGTTAAGGATAAAATACTAGCAAATAGACTAAATAGGATATATGATATTATATATTTTGCACTTGTATCATTTAATTCTTTTGTTTCTTTATATAAAAATAGGGAACTAATAAATGTTATGATACAGGATACAAAACCTAAAAATGGACTTTTTAGTAGAAAAAATAATGGTTGGAAACTTTGGTTTGCAATATAATTAATTAGAAGGGTATACTTATAAGACGATGGTATATCCTTTTTACTTTTTATTATTTGGTAGATACTAATCGATATTAAAATATATAGAATGGTCCAAATGATACCATATGCCATCTGAGGTGGAGTAAACCATGGTAAATCTAGGGAATTGTAATAAGATTTATCTATAGGAGTTAGTGCAGATAAAAACCAAGGAAGTAAAATAATTATAAATTTTAAAATTGCTTTCATAAAACACCTCTTTCTTTATTTTATGTTTTAGTATATAATATTATTAGTATTTTGGAGGGATTAGATGGAAAATGAAATTTTAATGGATGACAAGAATATTCTTGTGATGAAATTACTTCATTATTTTATTATAGACAAAAATTATAATCCTATTATTTTACAAGGGGTTGAAAATGAAATTTGGTTAGAAAATTTGGATGAAGATTATGAGGTTGTTCGAATTGTTTCTTCTTATATTCATAATGATGAACAGTTTAATTTTGATATGTTTAAAACTAAGAGAATTGTAAAGAAAATTAAGAAAAAGACTTTATCTTTTAAAATGAATACATTAAGTATCTTTTTGGATTTGGGAGATAATGTTAGTCAAGATATTCATGCTATACCTCATGTAGAATGTGTAAAGATTAATACAGAAGCAGATTTTAAGAAGAGTGATGTTATTAAGAAAGTATTTCCAGATTTAACAAAAAAGCTTAAATTTAATGAAAAAGGAATTGCTTTGTTTGCTAAAATCACTAGTGATATTAATGAACATAATAGAAAAGATGCTAAAAAGATTAATGCAGTTTTTAAAAATAAGTTTCCGATGATTACTTATTGGTTAATTGCTGTTAATGTTATTTTGTATGTTGTTCCTATTTTATTTGGACAGTATAATCGGTTGATTAATAATTTTTCTGTCTGGGGACCTGCTATTCGTGCTGGAGAGTATTATCGGTTACTTACAGGAATTTTCTTACATGGTGGTCTTTTACATTTGCTATTTAACTGTTATGCTCTATACATTATTGGATCTCAAGTAGAAAACTTCTTAGGTCGATTTAAATTTGCTGTTATCTATTTAGTGGCAGGAATTAGTGGAGCTTTGTTTTCTATGATATTTGGTGGTAATTATGCGTCTATCGGGGCAAGTGGCGCTATCTTTGGATTGATGGGTGCACTTGTTTATTTTGGATATCATTACCGTGTTTATTTAGGAAATGTTGTAAAAAGTCAGATTATTCCATTAATTTTATTAAATCTTATGTTAGGATTCTTTATGGCCGGTGTAGATAATTTTGCTCATGTTGGTGGATTGATTGGTGGAACATTAATGTCTATTGCTTTAGGAGTAAAAGATAAGAGTAGTTGGTTTGAAAGAATTAATGGTTGGATTATTACAATTATTTTCTTTGCTTTCCTTATTTATATGGCATTTGTTTATACGATGTAGGGATATTTGACTATTGAATATTCCCTTTTTTAGGTTGTAATTGATTTTAAACAATGTTAAAATAGAAATATATTATAGTGAGGTGGTTTTATGTCACAAGATAAGACTAGTCTATTTAATGTTCGGGATATTGATAATGAATTGATTCGTAGTATCCTTAGTGAAGTTTGGGATTCTTTGGAAGAAAGAGGATATAATCCTAGTAATCAAATTGTTGGATATTTGATTAGTGGTGATCCTGGATATATTTCTAGTTATCAAGATGCTCGCAATAAAATTCAACAAATTGACAGGGCTAAAATTATAGAAGTATTATTACAGGAGTTTTATAAAAATCATAAATGAGATATTTGGGATTAGATTTAGGTAGTCGTACACTGGGTATTTCTATCAGTGATCCTTCCGGTATGATTGCTTCTAGTTATGGAGTCATTCGCCATCAGGAAGAATATGCTAGATTGGTTCAGGAAGTTGCAGATTTGGTTCAAGAACTTCATGTTGATGGTGTTGTTTTAGGATTTCCTAAGAATATGAACAATACGATTGGGCCTAAAGGGGAACTTAGTTTGAAATTTCAAAAGGAGTTAGAAAAAGTACTAACTATTCCTGTTTATTTACAAGATGAAAGATTATCTACAAAGAGCGCTACAGATATGCTAATTAGGGCGGATGTTTCTAGAAAATCAAGAAAAAAAGTAGTGGATTCTGTAGCAGCCACTATAATATTACAGACATTTTTAGATAGGGAGAGAAGGCAAAATGAAAAAAAATAGTTTTACTATGATTGATGAAAATGGTAATGAGGTTGTATATGATGTTCTTTTTACGTTTGAAAGTGAAGAGACTCATAAAAACTATATTGTTTATACAGATAATACAAAAGATGAAGCTGGAAATGTAGAAGTATATGCTTCTATTTATGATCCTAGTGATCCTCATAGTAAATTAGAAGCGATTGAGACAGAAAAAGAATGGAAAGTTATTGAAACAATTTTAGAAACTTTACAAGAAGAAGTAAGAAAACAACAAAATAATCAAGGCATTGAAGAGTAATTTTGTTTTTTCTGGAAGGGGTATTATATGGTAGTAAGAAGAAGACCAAAACCGCTACTTATTTTTTTGATTGTAGCTGGTTCTTTTTTGATATTATTAGCGGCAGTTTATCTATTTTTAGCGAGTCCTGTAGATGGAAGTGATCATGAAAAAATAGATATTGTTGTTCCTAGTGGTACTAGTGTTAGTGGTGTTGCTGAAATATTAAAAGAAAATAATTTAATTCGTAGTGAACTTGTTTTTATGATAACCGTTCGGTCAAAAAAAGATTTGTATTTGCAAGCATCTACTTATCAATTTAGTAGAGATATGTCTATGGAAGAGATTATTGATTGTCTTGTTAAAGGAAACAGTTATAATCCTGATGCTATTAGTATTACTTTTAGAGAAGGAGAAAGAATTACGGATTATGCGGAGGATATTGCTAGTGTTACAAACCATACACAAGAAGAGGTGTTAAATACACTTAATGACAGAGCTTTTTTAGAGGAGTTACAAAGTAAATATTGGTTTTTGACAGATTCTATTTTTCAAGAGGGGATTTATTATCCATTAGAAGGTTATTTAGCACCTGATACTTATCAATTTAAAAATAAAGACGTTAGTATTTCTGAAATTGTTGAAGTTATGCTTAATGAGATGGAAGTTGAATTAGAACCTTATCGAAGTGTAATTGAAGGAAATGTTCATTATTATATGACAATGGCATCCATGTTAGAGTTAGAAGGTACTAATACTGAAAATAGAAAAATGATTGCTGGTATTTTTCAGAATCGTTTAAATGCTAATATGAATTTAGGTAGTGATGTTACCACATATTATGCTTTACAATATCCGATGACTAGTGATTTAACAAGTGAACAATTCGCAACAGTTAACCCTTATAATACACGAGCTGCGAATATGGGTGGAATGATGCCAATTGGACCTATTTGCAACCCTAGTGTATCTAGTTTAGAAGCAAGTGTTGAACCTATTGCTAGTACTTATTTATATTTTGTTGCAGATAAAAATGGAAATATTTATTATACAAATACATTGGCAGAGCATGAAGCAAAAGTACAAGAAATTAAAGATAAGGGGGATTGGATATGGTAGATATCTACGCAATTCTTCGTAGTATTAAAGAGTATGCGGATAAAAATAATGTGCCAATTATGATGGATGATGGAATCGATTTTTTAACAACATATATTCTAAAAAATCATGTTAAAAATGTATTAGAAATTGGTACAGCAATTGGGTATTCAGCAATTAAGATGGCTCTTGTTGATCCTAATTTAAAAATAACTACCATTGAAAGAGATGAAGGACGCTATTTAGAAGCATTAAAAAATATAAAATCATTAGGATTAGAGGATAGAATCACTTTAATTTATAATGATGCTTTTTTAGTAAAAATAGAAGATAAATTTGATTTGATTTTTATCGATGCGGCAAAAGCACAGAATATAAAATTTTTTCAGATGTTTGAAAAAAATTTAACTTCTAATGGCGCTATTATTACTGATAATTTAAAATTCCATGGATTGGTTGATAAAAAAGAAGAGGAAATTAAAAGTAAGAATTTACGAGCTTTGATTCGTAAAATTAAAGATTATATTGAATTTTTAAAAGCTAATACGAAATACGATACAGAGTTTTTTGATATCGGTGATGGAATTTCTGTTAGTACAAAAAAATAGTATCTTTATACTTTTCTATTTTATTTGTTATTTTCCATTATTTTTGGTATTATGGTCATGATGTTTATTAGGAGGACCTATGTTAAAAGTAGTTCAAAAAGAAAAAACAAAAAAGATAAGTAAGAATAAAAAAAATAAAACAATGCATCCTAGACCTTCTTTTGGATGGAAGAATGCGATTGTTTGGATTTTGCTTCTTCTTGTACTTGTTTTCTTGATTGGGAACTATATATATAAAAATTATTATCATAATTATAATTATATTAAAGAAGATCATTCTAGATATTTGGTTTATACTGCTGATACTTCTATTAATAAAGAGGGGAAATATAATGAAGCTCCCTATGTTAATATTGATTCAGAAGATGCAGAACGTGTGAATGAAGAAATTCGGGGATATGCGGATCAGTTTTTAAGAAATCAAGAATATTTTATGGTTTATGATTTTCAAGTAAATGGAAAAGTATTATCTTTGGTGATTCAAATATCGAAATATGATGAAAATGGTGATTCTTTTGAAGTTATATATTATACTTATAATTTTAATTTAGATACCAGGCGTTTAATGGATAATGATGAGATATTAGATTTGTTTCATGTAAAAGAAAAAGATGTAAGAAAGAAAATAAAAAAACAGTTTCGAACTTATTATAAAGAAGAAGTAGAACAAGAATATTTAAATGAAGAGGAATGTGATTATCAATGTTTTCTTTCTTTGCGTCAAGTAGATTCTTATATGGATTTTGTTCAGTATTATATAAAAAATGGTAATTTGATTGCTTACCGACCTTTTACAGTTTTTTCTGATTACGAGGAAGAAGAGTATTTTACAGAAAAAAGTTTTGAATTTTATATTGCAGGATAATATATAAGAAAGAAGGTATGCTTCATGAGGCTTAACCAAAAGGGATTTTCTTTGGTAGAGTTATTAGCAGTTATTGCGATATTGGGAATTTTAATGGGTGTTGCGATAGGTGCGGTATCTTGGATTTTGGATTCTTCGGAAGAAAATTTCTATGATAATTTAGAAAAACAGATTCTTTTAACAGCAGAGACTTATTTTGCTAATCATAGAGCTGCTCTTCCTCAAATTGAAGGGCAAAAAAGAAGAATTAGTGTTCAGACTTTAGTTGATAATAATTATTTAAAAAAAGGTGATGTTGTTGATTATGGTAAACAAGAATGTGATCTTGAAAATAGTTATGTTTATGCTATGATGAAGTCTCGTGGAAATTATTCTTATTCTTTATATTTAGTATGTCCGGCAAAAACACTGGGTAGTGAAGATGAGGTTTCTAATACGTTAGGAGTTAGTCTTTCTTTTGACACTTCAAATCGTTTAGCAAATGTTTCTATTACTACTGGTAGTGATAGTGTGGTTGCATCTTATCAATATACGATTTATAAAGATAATTTAATGGTTTATAATTCGGATGGAGTAGAAGCTAATAGGGAGACTTCTTTTGCGGATATGATAGATTTAAGTCAATATACTCCTGGTACTATTAAAGTTGTAGTTACAGCGTATGATGATTATGGAAATACAAAAACAGTAAATAATTCATCTTTTATTTCTTAGAACCTAAGGTGCGTACTTAGGTTTTTTTCTTTCTTTTTTTGTCTTCATCTTGTATAATAAATTTAGAGGTGTCGTATGAAAGTATTAGTAGAAGTTGCTAGCAAAAATATTTCTGATTATGTTAATGATGCACAGGCTTTATTACTGGGTCTAGAGAAGTTCTCTGTTTTAAATACGGTTACTTTTTCTTTGGATGAGGTTCAAGAAATTATTAAGATGTATCCAAATGTAGATGTTTTTGTTAAGATGGATAAAAATATTTTTAATGAGGAACTTGGCGAAGTAAAAGATATTTTATGTCGACTTGAACAAATGGCAGTTTGTGGTGTTTTCTTTTATGATCTTTCTTTATTAGAGTTAAAACAAGAATTAAATTTGTCTTTAGACTTGGTTTGGAGTCAGACACATATGGTTACAAACTTTCGTACATGCCAGTATTATTTTGATGAAGGGGTACGTTATGCTTTGCTTTCTAAAGAAATTACTTTAGACGAGATATTAGAGATTTGTAAGAAGTCTTCTATTCAGACCATTGTTGAAGTTGTTAGTCTTCCTAGTGTTGGTTTTAGTAGAAGAAAGTTATTACGTAATTATTATCATGATGCTTTAGATAAGGGAGAATCTATTTTATCGGTTAAGGAAAAAATAACTGGTAAACACTATCTTGTTAAAGAAGAAGGTGCTGGTACTGGATTTTTGTTAGATGAGGTTTTAAATGGTACTTCTGTTATTTCTTCTTTGTTTCATGCTGGTGTTAGTTATATCTTATTTCGAGAAGAAGGAATTGATAATTTCTTAGAACTCATTTCGGATACTAGAAAATATATAGCTGATGATTGTAGTGATCAACATTATGTAGAAAAATATAAGAAGTTAGGGGATAGTACGGGATTCTTTTTTAAGAAAACTATCTATAGGGTGAAGAAATGAAACGAATAGAATTACTTTCTCCAGCGGGAGATATAGAAAGACTTAAAGTTACATTATTGTATGGAGCAGATGCTGTTTATATTGGTGGGGAAAAATATGGTCTTAGAGCGAATGCTACAAATTTTACGATAGAAGAGATAAGAGAGGGATGTCGTTTTGCTCATAAACTCGGCAAGAAAGTTTATCTTACATTAAATATTGTTTTTCATAATGAAGATATGGACGGAGTTGAAGAGTATATACAATCGGTTGTAGATAGTGGAATTGATGCTTTTATTGTAAGTGATCCTTTTATTATTTCTTATATTAAAACGAATTTTCCTAGTGTAGAAGTTCATTTGTCTACTCAGGACTCTACTACAAATTATAAAGCAGTAGAATATTTTCAAAAGCAAGGTGTAGATAGAGTAGTACTTGCAAGAGAAGTTTCCTTAAAAGAAATTTCAGAAATTATTAAGCATACTGGTATCGATATTGAGGTTTTTATTCATGGAGCGATGTGTACTTGTTATAGTGGCAGATGTGCTTTATCTAATTATGTTACAAATCGTGATGCAAATCGTGGAGGATGTGCTCAAGTTTGTCGATTTTCTTTTGAAGTTGATGGTAAAAAAGATTTTACTTTTGCGACAAAAGATAATAATTTAGCACGTTATATTGGTGATTTGATAGATATTGGTGTTACTAGTTTAAAAGTAGAAGGTAGGATGAGGTCTTTATATTATCTTGCTACTGTAATTGGTACTTATCGAGAAATTATTGATCGGTATTATGCTAATACTTTAACGGAAGATGTTTTAAAGGTTTTAGAAGAAAGACTTGCAAGAGTTGCTAATAGAGCTGTTTCTACACATTATTTATTAAAAGAAGCAGATTATGATGATCAATATTACACTGGTAGGAATGAGGCCAGTAATCAAGATTATCTGGGACAAGTTATTTCTTATGATAAAGAAAAAAAATTAGTTAAATTTTATGAGAGAAATTATTTTTCTGTAGGAGATATGGTAGAGTTATTTACACCAAGTGGAGAAAGAGTTTCTTTTCAGGTAGAGAAGTTGTATGATGAAGATTTTAATCTGTTAGATGTTGCAAGGCATCCAGATAATATCTATTACATATATTTAGATACAGATATTGATATTGTAGCATATTCTATGATACGACTACTTCATCATTGATAGGAGGGATTATATGAAGAAGAATTTTGTAGAAGAGATGGAAAAAGAGGTTGGAAGAGTTAAGGAATATATTCCGCCAATTGCTATTTTAATTACAGCAGATGCTGGTGCTGGTAAGTTTGAACTTGCTAGAAAACTTTCGAGAGGTTTAGCTATTTATTTACTTAGTAATGATTATGTACGTAATTATTACTATCAATCTTTAGATAATTCTGATCTAAACAAAAATGAAGAAATTCAAAAGAAGGTAGCAGATGTAAATAATGAACGTTTGGATTTTTTGATTTCTCATAGAATTTCATTTGTTTATGATAAGAATGTTTATAATATGGATTCTTATGAGGAAATTCATAAGAAGTTACATAATCATTCTTTTAAACTATTTAAAATCCGTATTCATTCTAATGATAATTATAATATTAAAGCGATTCGTGATCGAAAGATGGATTATAACCGTGAAGATATTTCTGTTATTGGTGATCGTGCATTTTATGTTGGAAGTTTTAGTGAGGAAGCTTATTGGCAATTAAAACAACGTAGGGAAATTACTTTGGATGATGATTGGTTTGATTATGTAATTCATCGCTCTGATAATGAGAAGTTTGATCAAGATGTAGAAAAGGTTGTAGATAGCATAAAAATGTTGATGGAGAATTAATTAATGGATTTTCTAAATATTGCAAAGAATAATTTTTTAAAGATAGAAGATACTTATTCTACATACGCTACAAAGAGTAGTGAGGCGGTTCGTTTTTATCCTTTTGAGGATGATATTCGAGCTCCTTTTTTTCGAGATGTTGATCGGATTATTCATGCGTTAAGTTATACTCGATATGCTGATAAGACTCAAGTATATTCTTTTTCAGATAATGATCATATTAGTGAGAGAATGTTACATGTTCAATTGGTTAGTAAAGTTGCTAGAACGATTGGGAGAGCACTTAATTTAAATTGTGATTTGATTGAGGCGATTGCTTTAGGACATGATGTTGGACATACACCACTGGGACATACAGGTGAGGCGTTGCTAAATGAAATTTCTCGCCAAGAATTAGGAGAGTATTTTGCTCATAATATTCAGGGAGTTAGACATTATATGGAAGTAGAGGCAAATGGAGAAGGACTTAATCTTACGTTACAAGTTTTAGATGGTATTATGTGTCATAATGGTGAGATGTTATCTAATATTTATACACCTGTTGCTAAGACAAAAGAAGAGTTTTTGAATCAGTACAGAAGCGCTTATCATGATTTAGAAAAGAGTAGTTATTATCATCCTATGACTTTAGAGGGTTGCGTTGTTCGAATCAGTGATGTTATCGGCTATATTGGAAGGGATATTGAAGATGCTATTGTACTGGGACTTTTTGAAAGAAGTGAGATTCCTAAAGATGTAGTTGAAGTTTTAGGTAATACCAATAGTGATATTATGAATACTCTTATTTTAGATGTGATTGAAAATAGTTTAGGAAAACCATATATTGCTTTGAGTAAGAAAGTTTACAAGGCTTTGTTTCACTTAAAAAAATTTAATGGAGAAAGAATTTATAGTAAAAGTATGGAACCAGAAGAGATTGAATATTATCGTTTCGGTATGAGAAAAATTTATCAAGTATATTTAAAAGATATTCAGTTAAAAAATTTAGATAGTATTATTTTTAAAATATTTTTAAATTCTCAATCTAGTTCTTATTTAGATAAAACAAGAGATGAACGTAAAGTTATTGATTTTATTGCTGGTATGACGGATGATTTGTTTATGAGGGAAGTTGAGCGAGTACTGTCTTAGGTACTTGCTTTTTTTGTAAATTTGTGATATATTATTGCTACTTTCTACTGAAGGGATGGGATTACTAATAAAAGTTCTTGTGAAAAGGGCTTAATTAGTAATCTTTATGTTTTTACTTGCATATAGATATTAAATATGATATACTTTTGCAAGTTGAGTTTAAAAATATTAACATAATGAGGTGATTATTATTATGAAAAATAAAAATACAGTTTATTTAACACAAGAGGGTTTGGATAATTTAAAAAAGGAATTGGATGATTTAATTAATGTTAGACGTCCTGCGAATGTTTTAGCTATTAAAGAAGCTCGTGCATTAGGTGATTTATCAGAGAATGCTGAGTATGATGCTGCTCGCAATGAACAAGCTGTTATCGAAGCTAGAATTAAACAGTTAGAAAAAATGCTTGAAAATGTTTCTATTATTACGGATGTTTCTACTGATTTCGTAGGAATTGGTAATACAGTTTCTATTAAATATGTAGATGATGATGAAGAAGATGAATATAAGATTGTTGGAAGTCAAGAAGCTGATCCATTTGAAAGTAAGATTTCTAATGAAAGTCCTATTGCTCAAGCTTTATTTAATCATAAAGTAGGAGATATTGTTACAGTGGATAGTCCTAATGGTAGTTATCAAGTAGAAATTATGGCTATTCAATAAAAATTAGTATATCATTATGAAGCTCTAGATTATTGTTAAGTTCAACTATCTAGAGTTTTTTTGTATGTAAAAAGACTATCGATAAAAATTTATCCATAGTCCATATTTCTCCATTTTTCTATCTTTTTTTCCTTTAATATGAGTTTCATAAAGGTAGTTACTTTATGATGTATAAATTCGTGACTTTTCTATTCTTTTCTATATTAAATATACTATATTTTAAACCTTTTTACAATGATATTGGCATTTTTCCAAAGTAAAATTTAGTAAATTTGCTAAAAGTTTCTTACTTATTTAGTCAAAATTTTAGTCAAATTAGAAAAGAAGAATCATTGAAGTTCTAGTCAAAATTTACCAGTAAATATTTTAATTTAAAAGATTTTATTATTATTTCGACATTAATTTTAAAATCTATAAAAAGAGTTTACTTTTTGTTTATTTAGTCAAAAAGATAGTCAATGCTAAACTATCCCTTATAAAATAAGGAAAAATCATAAAGTAACTACCTTTATGATTATATCATGTGTATTATTAAAGGAGAAGAGCAATATGTTAAAAGGACTGAACCGTTTTATAGATAAATATAGAAAAGAAACCATTGCATTTGGAGTACTTTTTCTTGTGGTAGTAATTAGTCTTATGGCAAATTCTTTTGCTGCATTAGGACTAAATTCTAGTATTATTATTACATCACAAAATACTAGTTATGAAAATAGTGAACCAGGTTCCTGGCAAGTAGAAAAAAGTGCCAAGTGGATTTCTAGAAATACGGCAAGAATTACTTTTGATGTAGATACGATTTCTATGTCAGAATATGAATATAGTGATGTTATCTTTCTATTAGATGTATCTAGTTCGATGTCTGGAGAAAAGATTAATACTTTGAAAGAGGCAGTGTCTTCGGGTATTGAAAAAGTCTTAGATAACGAAGAAAATCGAGTAGGAGTTATTACTTTCGGAACTACATCTCAGATTGTATCAAACCTTACCAATCAAAAAGACATTCTATTAGATGAAATCAATCAATTAGAAATGTTAGGTAATACTAATTATTATCAAGCACTCGTTAATTTAGATACCATTTTACAAGGATATCAGAAAGAAGAAAATAGAGACTTGGTTGTATTATTTATTACAGACGGTCTTCCAGATAAAGATACGCCGAATCAAGTAGCGGAGTATAACTATTTAAAAAGCGAATATCCTCATTTAAAGATTCAGGCAATTCAGTATGAAATGGGAAGTGGTGTGTTAGACCCTATTAAAGAAGTTAGTGATACACAAACAATAGCGACAACAGAGACACTATCTTCTATGATTGACAATTTCTGTATGACTTCTACTTATTATGATAACTTTCAAATTGTAGATTATATTAATAAAGACTATTTTGATTTAAGTGGTATTCAGGATATTAATTCTAGTATAGGAGAAGTAAAGATAGATGAAGAACATGGGTTCCAGAAAGTTACATGGACAATATTCAATCTTAGGTCAGGAGGCTATGCGAAGTTAACGATAGATATTAAGCTAAAAGAAGAGTATCATGATGTTCCAGGTACTTACTCAACAAACGTACAAGAACAAGTGATATCTAGTATCAATGGTATAGATGAGAGTGTTTCAAGTATGGCAGTACCGAGGATATCTAATACCTATGAAGTAATCTATGAAGGAAATGCTCCTGAGGGATGTAGTGTAGAAAATGTACCTGAGTCAGAGACATACTTTGTCTTTGATACAGTATCTATATCAGAAGAAGAAGCAAGTTGTAGTGGATATCAGTTTAAAGGATGGGAAATAGTAACAGATGGGGTTACCAAGGTAAACAA
>CALVTC010000034.1 GCA_944359885.1 uncultured Bacilli bacterium
ATTATATGTTGATCAAGTTTATTATAACATTAAGGTCTTTCTTTTTTTGTTTGCCCCAAATAATTTTACACTATCTTTCTTTTGCTATAGTTGCATTTAAATAGAATCTGTGTTATAATAGTCAAGCTAAAAAAGGGGGAGCTCTAAGATGAAAAACTCAATGTTTGATCATGCAAAGAAAGAAAAATTAACAGAAGAAGAATTACTAAGGATATTAGATAAAAACCACAGGCAAGCAATAACGTTAAATACAAAGTTAAATCAATTAAAACAGCTATCCATTGAGGTCCCAACAATTGTATATTATCAAGAAGAAAAGAACCAAGAAGAAAAAAGAATAGAAAAAGATGAAGACCCAGAAGAAATTTATTCTTTTGAAGATGAAATTAATTTCTATTATGTCAATCTCCAAGGTGCATCAAAACAAGAAATAAAAAATCTTCTTCCAAGTAAAAGAAATCCAAACTATCAAAATATTCTACTTCGCCTAAAGCTAGAAAGCATAAAAAATCTTAGAAGTATCAAAGAATTAGAAGAAGAATTTTCAGATCTTGGAATAGATGAGTTAAAAGAGATTAAAGAAGTGGTTGAAAAAGAGTATACTAGAATTCATATTATAGATGAAAAACTTTTCCAAAAGGATGAGAAAAAAGAGGAAAAGGTAACAAATAAATTAGTATTTGTTCCGATGCTAAGCGGAAATATTAGAGTATTAGATGAACTAGCAAACATACCTCAAGAATACTATGAAAGCTTTCTATCTTTATTTTCATCTATCCAAAATGGAAGTTTTAAAAACGTAAAATATTTTGGAAGTACCAATAGTAAGATAGCTGGAATTAGCGAAGTAAGAGATTTAGGATCAGATACTAGAGTAGTATTTGATAGAATAGGAAAAGATACATACGCAATTATCACGGCATTTATTAAAAAGACACAAAAAAGTAAAGGATATAAAGATCAATTAACCAGAAAAATAGCCGGATATAAATCTATCCGTTCTGAGATAAAAGAAAATCTACATAATGAAGATTATCTCTTAGAGCAGCAATATTATCAACAAGAGCTATGGAAAATGTTAGAAAACACGCCAAAAGAAAAAGAGGGGAAAAATCTATGCAAGAAGAAATAATAAAAGAATTAATGGATGAACAAAAAATTCTAAATAAATCAATAAAATCAACAAAAGAAGAGATTTTGTATTTAAAAGAATATTTAGGAAAAACTGATTTTGAAGACCCATTAAAGTATGAAAATATTAATTTAGAAGAATTCTTAGTTGCTTATGCAATCAGTAAATCCAATCAAAGTTTAATACCGAAAGAAGAACTAGAACCAAATCAAAAACAATACACACTACAAGAGGCCAAAGAAATCGCATCGTATCTAGCACCCGTATTAAATAAACTACCATACTGGTTAGTTCAAGATTTTCGCAACGGCATTGATATGTTAACAGAAGATAATGTAGCGGAGGATGTCTTTACTTTAGCAAATGATAAAGAAACTAGAAGAAATTCTTTTGAAACATTTATTAGTGACCCAGAGATTGATGTTATAGTACATAATGCAGTAAAAATTATTTTGGAAGATAAAAGTGAAAATTTATATGACTTTATGAAAGAGTTTAAAAGTAACAAAGAGACCTGGGGATATGCTTTAACAATAATAAAGCTATTCAAAGAAATTACAGAAGAAAAAAATAGGCTTTTATCAGAGGGCTATCCATTAAATAGTAGCAGTTGTCTTTTATATGTAAATAATAAACCAAGTGTAAGAGAAAAACTAGATTCAGAATATAATTTTAGAAAACTGATAGTACAAATATCTATTATTGATAAACATTATGCATGGTTAACAAAGACATTAAAGCAAAAAGAAAAAGAATATCAAAAATTAAAGAAGACCTCAGAGAAAATAATACACAAAATAAAGAGCAATCCAAGAGAAATTACAGACTATCGGATTTTACTAGGGGATATTAAAAATAAATCTTTGCGAATGAAAATTTTAACCTATATTTATGAACAAAATAACAAGTACTATCAAGAATTAGAAGAAGAATATATTGAATTATCAGAAAACTCTATATTAGGATTTCAAAATCTATGCCATAAATATTTATTAACAAACATAGATATAAAGGCATTAAGAGAAAAATATTCTTATCGCGAACTAGAACAAATCTTACGTAGTTTAAAAACAATTGGTATTACAGAATCTATTTTATTAACACCAATTATCAAAAGTACTTCCAAAGAAGTAGTAAAAGATATGATAAATTTTATTAATCAAGGACTACTAACAACAGACATTGCGAAAGCAAATATACAAATTTGGGATAAATCACAAGATTACGTAACAAGAATCAAACAAAATGCAAAGCAAATAGAGTCTATTACGACAAATACAAGTCTATATAAAAGAAAACCACAAGTACTACTGATAGAAAATACTAGATTAGAAAAGAATTTAAAAGAATTAAAAAATTACCAATTATTATCATCGTTAGAAACGACAACAGATTATCAATTTTTGTCAGATGAAAATCTAACAGATAAACTAGACTATATTTTGGAATTAGGAAAAGAACAAGATTTAGTAAATAATCTGGGCCTATTAAATTATGACAAGAAAAGATGGGATAGACTAAATATCTTAGACCAATTAAATATTCCTGTTTCAGAAGAAATGTTAGAAGGCTTATTGCATACAAATAACTTTTTAATACCAGATGAACAAATAGATGAATATTTGGATAAACAACAACTACCAGAAGATATCCCAGTATTACAAGAAGAAATAGAAAAAACACCAAGAACTTATATTTATAGAGATGTATATTTTTCTAAAAATAAATTACTAAGACAATGGGATAAACTAGAAAAAAAAGATGGATCTATAGAATTATCACAATTACTATTAAAGAATAGAACATATACAACAAGAGAATTAAATAACATTAGCAACACCCATATAAAATAAAAGGAGAGATAAAATGAAGTTTCAAATAATCAATCTTGAAACAGTTGATATAGATACAATAACAGAGGTACTAGATCACAACAAAATGGTCTACAGTATAGTAGAAAAAGATGTAGAAAAATTAAAAAAAGCAAGACAGAACAAAAGAAATAAAATAATAAGTTCTACAAATACAAATTTCCATCATCCATCAGGAAAAATGCAGAAAAAAGAAGAAACCTTAGAAGTAGAAATGAAACATTATATAAATAATTTTACAAATACTACTATAGAAGACCTAAATAAAAAGAAAAATATTTTACCATCTAAAATAGACCCAAACTATGAAAACATCATTTTACGTTTAAGATTAGAAACAATAAAAAATTTAAATGAAATAAAAGAACTAATAAGTGCTCCTGATTGCACTTTAGAAGAATTAAAATATTATCAAGAAGAATTACAAAAAGAATTTAAGAAATTAGATTATCTATCAAATATAACAACTGAAGAAAATCAACACCAACAAGAAAAGATTTGCAATACTTTAATATTCGCAGCAACAACTGGCGGTAATATTCGAGTATTAGAGGAAATTGAAAAAGATATTCCTCAGGAATATTATGGAAGTTTCAAAGATCTATTTACATCTATTAAAGATGGTACATTTAGAAATGTAAAAAGATTCAGTAGTAATAATACAGAAACCGCTGGTTTTTGTGAAGTAAAAAACCATAAAACAAGAGTGGTATTTGATAGAGTAGGACCAAATACTTATGCTTTAATTACTGCTTTCATGAAAAAAAGTGATAATAGTAAAGGATACCTAGAACTACTCTCTAAAAAAATAAAAGATTATAAAGATCAAAAAGATAGTTTACTTGCTAATCTAGAAAATCCAGAGTTTTTGCAACTAAATAGACAATTAGAGCAAGAACTATTCCAAAAATTATCACCAGAAGATAATATTGTAATGGAAAGAGGGAAAAAGAAATGACAAAAGAAGAACTGTTAACAATGGTAGCAGAAAAGAAGAAAAATTTACTAACAAGCATCGATATGGAAGATGAAGAGTACCTATTTTTCTCATCTTTCTTAAACAATAATAAAATAGCGCGAATAGAAGATTTAGAAACAATAAATTTAGCTGATTTAATTACTGCTTTTAGTAAATGTACAAATCCCAAACTTTCTCTTTTAGAGTTAACAGAACTATCTACATTAACAAAACCATTATTTGAACAACTAGACTCAGAAGAATTGTTTTCTCTTTTTTCTAATTTAGAAGAATTGATAATAAATAACTCAATTTTCTCATTAGAACAGGCCTTAAAAGAAAAAAGACTATTTCATAAAATAAAAAAGATAATAGGTTTGTTAAACAATATGCAAGAAACTCGTGATTTGCCTAAATATATAATTTCACTATTTTTAGATGATGAATTGAATTTTCAACCACTATTAGAAATATTAAAAAAAGATACTACTACAATCATGAATTCCTTGGCCCTAGCAACAGCAGTCAAACAAACAATTGAAACAAAAAGACAAATAAAAGTAGAATTAGATATGAGTGTAGCAATAAGTGGTGTTAGAATATCAGAGGCAAACAAAAACAGATATTTAATGAAATTGATAAAAGAAGAACCAAATATGAAAAATCTTCTAAAAGATATGAATAAAATTAATCTATATGCGATAGACCTAAAGAAAAAAGAACAGAATAGAAAAAGACAAATCAAAAAAGAAATACAAGCTTATGACAGACTATATGAGAGTTTTTTAAATCAAGAGGTAAACAAAGTAATATTAGATCATCATAGAATAACGGATGGAATTGCCGATGAGCAAATAAAATTAGAAGCTCTAAAACTAATCTATGAACATAATCTTCCTTACTATCAAGAATTATGGGAAAATTATCAAGAACTATCAGAGGATACGATTACAAAATATCAAGTATTATTACAAGAATACGGGGTTGGAAAAGATACATATAGCGATGAAGATATTATGAAACATTCTTTAAAGATAACAAAAGATATGCTAGATACTTTAAAAGAATTTGGTATCATAAATCCACAGCAAATAGTATCGTTGTTAACTAATTCCACATTAGATTATTTGAACGCGATGTTAACGATTACAAAAAAAGGATATATTACAAAACAACTTTTACAACAAAATCCTAATTATTTGATAGAAGAAAATAACATATATGATATAATCTCTCAAAATATTAATTCACTTGATGATAAAAAATTAAATCCTGAATTAATATCTAAAGATGAAAAGTCTTGGTTAATAGCACCCGAACTCTTTAAACATAATCTTGATATATTAGAAGAAAGTAATTTATTATCTGCAATGTCTAAAACCAGCAAATATCAATTTTTAAAAGAGGAAAGCTTAACAGAAAAACTAGAAGTGATAGAAGAATTAGGCTATAAATCATTTCTAAATCAAGGATTGGATTTATTAAATATTGAAACTAATCGTTGGAATCGAATTAAAATATTAAAATTACTAGATATGAGGCCAGATAATTTAAGTGATTTACAAGAGATGCTAACAACAGATCATTTCTTTGTACCAGATGAATTAATAGAAGACTATCTGCCTTCTACTGAAAAAACTCCTATAAAAAAGAAATAGAAAAATGTCTAGTTGACATTAATAGATAGTCTATGCTATAATCAAAATGTTTGACGCCTCATGCTCAAACCGCATTGAAAAGGTAAAAACCACAACATGGTACCTTAAGAGCGAGTCTTAAGTTAAAAAAGGAGGTATACGAATGAACGCTGTAATTAAAGTTGGAGGAAAACAATATTACGTAACAGAAGGATCTGAAATTTTTGTTGAAAAACTAAATGCTAATCCTGGTGATGTTGTTAAATTCGACCAAGTATTAATGCTTGATAGTAAAATAGGAAGTCCTTATCTTACTAATGTTACTGTAGAAGGTAAAGTTATCAAAAACGGTAAACAAAAGAAAATTACTGTCTTCAAATATAAATCAAAAGACAGATCTAACCGTAAGAAACAAGGACATAGACAACCTTATACAAAAATTCAAATTACTAAAATCAATGGTTAATTATGATTCAAGTAAAAGTAGAAAAAGCTCATGCTAAATATAAAAAAGTTGCCATTTTAGGTCATGCTCTGTATGATGATTATGGTAAAGATATTGTTTGCGCAGCAGCAAGTAGTATCGTTACAACGACAGTAAATGGCATTTTAGCACTAGATAAGGGAAGTCTAAGTTATATGATTAGTAAAAAGGGAATGACTATCAACATTAAAAATGAAGATAGTACAACACAAATACTAATTGGAAATATGGTTAGTCTTTTAAAAGAGTTGGAAACGAATTATCCAGCTAATATTGAAGTAAAGTAAGGAGGAGAGTTATGGAATTTTTAAAATTAGATATCCAATTATTTGCTCACCACAAAGGACAAGGATCAACATCTAATGGTCGTGATTCTGCCGGTCGTAGACTTGGAGCAAAAGCTGCTGATGGTGAATTCATAACAGCAGGTTCTATTATATATCGTCAACGTGGAACAAAAGTATTCCCAGGACAAAACGTTCGCCGCGGAAATGATGACAGTCTTTTCGCAACAATGGATGGAATCGTTAAATTTGAACGCCTAGGAAGAAATAAAAAACAAGCATCTGTTTATCCAGTTGTAGACTAAGAGTCCAGTAGGGCTCTTTTTTTACGGACTGCCATTTTCTTTTCTAAACTTCTGTGATAAACTAAAAAAGATAGGAGAGAAGAAAATGGACAGCAACAAAATCACTGTAACAACTGAAAATAATCAACAACTAGAAGTAGAGGTATTAGATATTTTTAATGTGGAAGGATATAAAGGAAAAGACTATATTTTATATACACTAGAAGAAAAACTAGATGAAACTACAGAAAGAGCTTACGTCTCTATTTTATCTCAACAAAACAACAATTTTTCTCTAACAGAAATAATGAATCAAAAAGAATGGGAAGCAGTGCAAAAAGCAATAGAAGAAAATATAGCAGAAGATGAGTAGCAGAATATAGATACAAAAAAGATTAAATAAAGAAAACTTTTCGAATAACAGAAAAGATGATATAATATAGCGTAAAGGAGGAAGAGTATATGTTTGTAGACGAGGTCGAAATTAGAGTAGAAGCTGGAAATGGTGGAGATGGATGTACTGCATTTCGCCGTGAAAAATTTATCCCAATGGGAGGACCATATGGTGGAAATGGTGGACATGGTTCAGATATTATCTTTAAAGTAGATGAAGGACTTCATACTCTTCTAGATTTAAGATATCAAAAGTTAATTAAAGGCAAAAAAGGAGAAAATGGTCGCGGAAAAAATCAACATGGAAAAGGAGCTGCTCCAATCATTATTAAAGTTCCTCAAGGTACAGTAGTAACAGATTTAGATACTGGATTAATACTAGCAGATCTTTCAAAGAAAGATGATCAAGAAATTATAGCGAAAGGTGGCAGAGGCGGAAGAGGAAACACTGCCTTCAAAACTCAGACAAATACTGCTCCAGATTATTCTGAAAAAGGAGAAGAAGGAGAAAAGAAAAATCTAAAAGTAGAAGTAAAAATGCTAGCAGATGTCGGATTAGTAGGACTTCCAAGTGTAGGAAAAAGTACTATAATTTCAATGGTATCTAGATCAAAACCAAAGATTGCTGCCTATCATTTTACTACTTTAACACCAAACCTTGGTGTTGTAAAAGCAAGTGATGGAAGAAGTTTTGTAATGGCAGATCTTCCGGGATTAATAGAAGGGGCAAGCGAAGGTGAAGGACTAGGAGATAAATTCTTAAAGCATATCGAAAGAACCAAGGTAATTGCCCATGTAATAGATATGAGTGCTAGTGAAGGAAGAGACCCGTACGAAGACTATGTATTAATTAATAAAGAACTAGAAGCTTTTAATGAAAAATTAATGAAAAAGCCTCAAATTATTGTGGCTAATAAAATGGATTTACCAAATGCAAAAGAAGAATTAGAAAAGTTTAAACAAAAATTAGCAAAAGATATTGAAATCTATGAAGTATCAGCTGCAACAAACACAGGACTTCAAAAAGTAATTGATCGACTGGCAGATTTAGTAGACGAGGTACCCAATAGTCCACTATACGAAGATAGTCAAATTGAAAGCCACGTATTATATAAATTTAAGAAAGAAGAACCATTTACTATTACAAGAGATGATGATGGTTGCTGGGTAATCCAAGGGCAAGAAGTAGAAAGAATCTTCAAAATGACAAAATTCTCATCAGACGAAGCAGCTTATAAATTTGCTAAAAAATTAAGTAGAATGGGAATTGATCAGAAATTAGAGGAACTAGGTGCCGAAGAAGGAGATCAAGTAAGAATTTTAGATTTCTACTTTGATTATAGAAAATAGTTGATAAAAATAAAAATTAGAGTATTATATATAAATAAAAGGAGAAAATTTATGAAGCTAGAACAAAAAAAAAATAAAACAGAAAATTTAACGGAAAAAGTAACAGGAATTAATAATTGGATTAAATCAAATCCACAAGTAACAGATCCCAACGCATATGAAATTATGGATTGTAACGTTAGTTTAGCTGAAGTATTTAGTGAATATGCAGAAGCAGATAATTCAAGAGAGTTACAAAATGCAGCAATCAAACATCCAGAACTAGAACCATGTTATTTTGGGATAATAGAAATGGATTTTCTACGTGACACAGCGCATCATCCATTTTTCCTAAGCAAAGAAGCTAATGATTTATATTGTGCAGTGAAGATGAGCCAACTTTCTATGGATTATGTTATCCCTACAAATTCTGAAACAAGAAGAATCAAAAAAGAATTACTATGTAAAGCTATGAGTGTGCCTTTCTATATCTGGCAAGTACATCGTACAGAACCAGAATATAAATATGATAATGTAAATGAATTTAATGGAATGAAGGAAATGTTAAGCATTTATAAATCAGAAGGTAATACACAATTTGTTCCTGAAATAGAAGCACTATTTGATGTAATTGAAAAAAATTATAAATACAGTGAACAAACACAAAACCGGTATAAAAAATAACCGGTTTTTTACATAATTTGGAAAAAGATGGAAAATGTAGACCAATAAAAGATTGAACAACCCAAAAAAGTGCGATATAATCATTATAAGATAACAAAAATAGGAGTGAAGGAAGGTCATTATGTTGAATGTAGAATTTTTAAAAGAAAATGGCGTAGACGTAGAAAAGAGTCTAGAATTATTTGGAGATATGCAGACTTATAATGATACAATAGGAGAATTTATTTTGGGTGCTTCATCGAAGCTACCAAAACTAGAAGAATATAAAAATGAAAAAGATATGAACAACTATGCAATCTATGCTCATTCCCTAAAAAGTGATGCTAACTACTTTGGATTTGCCAAATTAGCTCAATTAGCAGAACAAGAAGAACGAAGAGCCAAAGCAGGAGATGTTTATTATATTTATGATACTTATAGTGAATTAGTAGAGGAAGTAGACCGCCTTATTCATGTAATTAAACAATATTTAGGAACAGAAGAAGTAACAATGGTCAATAAAACGGTTCAAAAAGAAGAAACACCATCCAATCAAGAAATTTACAACGAACCAACAATCTTAGTAGTAGATGATTCTAATATCGTTAGAAACTTTGTCAGTAAAATCTTCAATAATACCTATCATGTTGCAATAGCAGAAGATGGAAAAGAAGCTTTAGAAATCATCAAGGCAAACCAAGATGGGCAAAACATCAAAGCAATTCTTCTAGATTTAAACATGCCAAATGTAGATGGATTTGAAGTACTAGATTATATGAAAGAAAATAATTTATTACAAAAAATGCCAGTATCTATTATCTCAGGAGATGATAAGAAAGAAACAATAGATAGAGCTTTTACATATCCTATTGTTGATATGATAAGGAAACCATTTAATACGGTAGATATCAAACAAGTCGTAGAAAAAACAATCTATTTTGGAGAATTAAACAAAAAAAAGGAAGACTAGCTTTCCTTTTTTTCACCCTCGTCCCCTGCATTCTGCAATCCTTTTTCCACACGCTTTTTAATAATTTCAATTAACTGGTTTTTTAATTCTTGATCCGCATTTTCCCAAATAATCTCTAAAAACACACCTAATCCAGGTAAAGTAACTTCATCTTGAGAGGCAACAGATTCATCGATTGCTCTACGCAAAGTATCATAATCATCGCCCTTAAAATTATTAATAATATGTTCTCTAATACTTAAGTTCATATAATTCCCTCCTAATTGTAGTATGAATAAAACAAAGTAAAATATACATAATTTATAATGATTCTTATGCATTCTAAAGAAAGGAAACTTTCTTTTCTTTTTGTTTTATAGTACAATATTCTTGGTGATAACATGAAATTACAATTAGATGGTAAAGTTTATCCTATCGAAATACAGAGAAAAAGAAAAAATAAAAATACTTATATTCGAGTAAAAAAGGATATGACAATCCAAGTAACCACGAACAATTTCACAACCGATAAAATGATCACCAAACTAATCGAAGACAATACAGAAAAAATTAGAAAAATGCTAAATCATCAGGTTACAAAAAATGAAAATAATACAGGATTTTTCTATTTAGGAAAAAAATATGATATCATTTATGTAGAATATTGTGATATATCTCTCGGGGAGAACAAAGTATTTTTAAACAAAAACTTAGATTTAGATAAATGGTATAAAAAACAAGCTAAAATAATTTTTAAAGATCATCTAGACCAAATTTATCATCGCTTTTCAAGACGTATTCCATATCCAGATTTAAGAATTAGAAAAATGACAACGAGATGGGGCGTATGTAACGTGAAAACAAAAACGATTACTTTAAATTTGGAATTAATGAAAAGAGATTTAAAATATTTAGATTACGTAATCGTTCATGAACTATCACATCTAATACATGCTAACCACTCAACAAAGTTTTGGAGTTTGGTAGAAGAAAACATGCCCGATTATAAAAAGTATAGAAAGGAAATGAAAGATTTTTAATGGTAATTACAAGTTTAGAAAATGAAAAAGTAAAAAAATATCGTAAATTAAAGAAAAGAAAATATCGAGAAGAATATGGTGAATTTATTGTAGAGGGAATGCATCTAGTATTAGAAGCTTTTAAAAGTGGGATAATTATAGAGTTAATTATGGAAGAAAATAGTGCTATCCCATTACCTTGTCCTTATGTCTATGTAACAAAAGAAATTATAAAAAAAGTATCAGATTTAGATACACCAACAGATATCATGGCACTATGTAAAAGACTTCCAGATAGAGATTTAATAGGAAACAAATTATTAATATTAGATGAAGTACAAGATCCAGGAAATTTAGGTACTATTTTAAGAAGTGCCAAAGCATTTAATATTGATACAGTCATTTTATCAGAAAATACGGTGGATTTATATAATCCAAAAGTAATTCGTGCAACTCAGGGAATGTTATTTCATTTAAATGTAATTAGTAGAAAAATTGATACTCTATTAGATGTTTTAAAAAGCAGAGAAATTCCTATTTACGGTAGTTCTGTAGATTATGGAATGGATGTTTGTACATTAAGTAAAAAAGACAAAGAAAAATATGCCTTAGTCGTAGGTAATGAAGGAAATGGTCTTCGATCAACTACCCTTGAAAAATGTGATAAAAGATTATATATAAAAATGAACGAAAGAGTAGAAAGTTTAAATGTTGCAGTAGCAACTAGTATTCTACTATATGAACTAGATAAATAATGGAAAAAATATATATAGGTACCATAGTATCCACGCATGGAATCAAGGGTGAATTAAAAATAAAAAGTAACTTTCCCTACAAAGAAAAAGCTTTTAAAAAAGGTATTCATCTTATTATAAATAATAAAGAATATGAATTAAAGACACATAGAGTTCATAAAAACTTAGATATGGTAACTTTAGACCAGTACCAAAATATTAATGAAGTGTTATTTTTATTGAAAAAGAAAGTATATATCAACAAAAAAGAGCTAAACTTAAGCGATAACGAAGTATTAGATGAAGAACTTTTAAAATATAAAATCTTGACAGCATCAGGAAAAAGGGGAATAATAAAAGAAATATTTTATGCAAGTCCAACTAATAAAGTCATACGAGCAAAACTAGACCATGAAGTATTAATACCGTTAAACTCCCCATTAGTAAAAGTAGATGTGACAAAAAAAGAAATCCAAATAGATCCCATATTAGAAAAGTAGGTGATATTTTTGAAAATAGATATTTTAACAATTTTTCCAGAAATGTTTGATCATGTTTTCTCATCATCTATTATTAGTCGTGCCATAAAAGAAAACAAAGTAGTAATTAACATTCATAACTTCAGAGATTTCTCAACCGATCCACATCACAAAGTAGATGATACGCCATATGGAGGAGGAAATGGTATGGTCTTAACATGCCAACCAATCTTTGATTGCGTAGAGCACTTAAAAACAGAAGAAAGTATAGTAATTTTATTAACTCCGGATGGTATTCCATACAAACAAAAAATAGCTTACGAGTTATCTAGTAAAAAGCATATCATTTTAATCTGCGGACATTATGAAGGTTTCGATGAAAGAATCCGTACGATTTGCGATCTAGAACTAAGTATTGGCGATTATATTTTAACTGGAGGAGAACTCGCAAGTATGGTAATTACGGACTCCATTGTTAGACTCATCCCAGGAGTAATAGAAACCTCTTCTCATCAAAATGATTCCTTTAATAATAATCTCCTAGACTACCCAACCTATACCAAACCAAGAAATTTTAGAGGAATGGAAGTACCAGAAGTCTTGCTATCGGGAGATCACAAAAAAATAGAAGAATACCGTAAAATAGAAAGTATAAAAAAAACCAAAGAAAAAAGACCCGATTTATTAGAAAAGTAAAGTAGGTGGTAGTATGTATCAAGTAGTTCCCAAGAAGAAGCAAACTAAAAAAATAACATTGAGTGACAAAATCTATAGTTTTCCCATGGCAAGCTCTAAAAAAATCTTTCTCATCGAAGAAGAACGAATAAAAAATATTGTGATTATCAATACAAAGTTAGCATATCCCTTGGTAGAAAAAAAAGTAAAACGAGAATATATGCGTTTGATTACGCTTTTAATGGATTTACTAACTAGTGATGATGATACAGGAGAAAGTTTTAAAGAAGCGTTAAACAGAATTGAAAAATTTCGTCAAGAAATTAAAAACAAATATCGCCATTACTTAAAAAGAAAAGAACTAGAAGAGATGGGAAAACAACTAAAACTATTTCAAAAAGAAGCAAGTATTCGCATGATGGAACTACAAAATTTAATATATGAACGGAATATGCACCAAGGAAAAGGAAAATAGTGTCAAAGAACTGTGAAATAGAACAGTTCTTTTTCTTTTTTACTAAGGAAAAAGGAAAGATACAGTATAATAAAGGAAAGGAGAGTATTATGAGAGAAAGCAAAAAGAATAAGAATTTAATAATTATAATTATAATTTTAGTAGCTGCATTATTGGCAACAACAAGCTATATTATTTATGATAGCTTATTTAAAAATGAAGAAGTAACAGAAGAAAAAGAAAACCAAGGAAGAGATGATAATCAAGAAGAAGTAAAAACTAGAACATTGACAGCTACCGAACAAGAAGCACTCTTAGCACAAATAGAAGACTACACAACTACCTTAGCAGGTGCTTATCCAATAGATGATCAACACCCATTAACAAATCAACAAGCTTTATCTTTTGCCTTAATTAAACTTGAAAGTTTAGGAACAGATTTTTTAGAAAGCGAATTGGATAGCGTTTTGGAAAAATATTTTGGAATTAACCATCCCTATTCTCATGAAAATATTGAATGCTTTTTAGGTGATGGACCATTATATATCTATAACAGTGCCAAAAGAGAATATGCATTCCAGGATATACATGGTCATGGTGGATATGGAATGTATCCAGTAGAAATATACTATTTAGATGGTACAACAGATGAGAAAAACTATACAGTTCAAGTAAACATTCTATATGCCAACTATTGCGGAGGAACCTGCGGACCAACTACAAACTATTACACAACACCAGAAGACAGTGTAAATGATACCAATCCAATTTTAGGACCATATGAATATACACATACCATCACAAATTCACAATACGATTCCATAAAATCCTATCTACCGGTTACAACATTTACTTTTGAAAAAGATATGGATGGAAACTATGGATTAAAAAGTGTCACTTTGTGATACCCTTTAAGTCTTTTCTCTCCTTATACTTGTCATTTAAATACTTTTTCGATATAATGAAGAAGTTATAAGGAAGGGATTTTATGAAAATAAAATATAACTTATTAAAAACAGAAAAAAATACCAAAGCAAGACTTGGTACAATAGCGACAAATTATGGAACATATGAAACTCCAATGTTTATGCCAGTAGGGACTCGTGCTACAGTAAAATCTTTATCAAAAGAAGAATTAAAAAATGAACATGCTGGAATAATTTTATCCAATACCTATCATCTATGGTTAAGACCAGGACAAGATGTAATAAAAAATTGTGGTGGACTTCATAATTTCATGAGCTGGGATGGTCCAATATTAACAGACAGTGGAGGATTTCAAGTCTTTTCGCTTGCCAAAAATAAAAAGAAGGATATTACAGAAGAGGGAGTTCATTTTAAAAGTCATATCGATGGTAAGAATCTTTTCTTAACACCAGAAAAATCAATTGAAATTCAAAATAAATTAGATAGTGACATTGCAATGAGTTTCGATGAATGCCCTCCTGCTAGTGCATCTTATGATTATTTGAAAAATAGCGTTGAACGAACAATTAGATGGGCAAAAAGAGGAAAAACTGTTCATAACAACCCTAACCAAGCGTTATTTGGTATTGTTCAAGGTGGAGCATATGAGAACTTAAGAAAATATTCGGCCGAAGAAACTGTAAAATTAAACTTTGATGGGTATAGCATAGGTGGAGTTGCTAATGACGGAGAAAGTAAAGAAGACATGTATAAGGCAATCGACTATTCAATACCTTATTTACCAGAAGACAAAGTAAGATATTTAATGGGAGTCGGTGAACCTGTAGATATTATTGAAGGAGTAATTCGTGGAGTAGATATTTTTGATTGTGTTTTACCAACTAGAATTGCAAGACATGGTCAAGCATTCACAAGAGACGGAAAAATTAATTTAAATAACGCTAAATATAAAGAAGATCTATTACCAATCGAAGAAGGATGCGACTGCTATACCTGTAAGAATTATTCTAGAGCATATATTAGACACTTAATTACAACCAAGGAAACACTAGGTGGAAGACTATTATCCATCCATAATATTCGCTTTTTGATTAGGTTAACAGAAGAACTAAGAGAAGCAATCAAAACAGATACCATTTTAGAATATAGAAAAAATTTCCTAAGCAGATACGAAAATGGTAAAAACTAATAGCATAAAAGCATAATAGTGTAAAGAGAAAAAATTACACGTGAAATGAAAAAGTAAATTCCAGTTTCATAAAGTGAAATTTGAATGTATGAGAAACGTCCATAATATGGGCGTTTT
>CALVTC010000035.1 GCA_944359885.1 uncultured Bacilli bacterium
CTAACACTTCGTCGATACTTACGCGTGTATTGGACTTCCACCAACTAGATATATAGCATGCACGGCACACCAAAAAAATTATTCAATACTGATATTGAATAATCTCTTATTTAGAAGTTACTATATATACTTCCTTTTTACAAATATTTTTTCTTCTGAATTTGATTTTGGACTGTTCTCATCACTATTATCATTATTAATATAATGTTCATATTCACTTCTTCTTTTTTCTAAGATTTCATCTTCTATAGATGCAAGAGAAAATAAATTCTTACTTTGTTTAGAATTAGTGTCTAAATTTCTTATATCTTTTTTAATTACACTATCCACATTTTTTTCATTATTTTTAGTAATGACATCTTGATTTTGTTCATTATGAGCTTCCTGTCTTTTTTTTAAGGCTTTAGCTCGTCTTCTTATCTTGGGAATTACTTTATTATAAAAATCGTTTCTTTCTTCTGGTGTCATATTAGTCGTGACTGGATTTTCTAAATTACTTCCATATCTTAATCTGATTAAATCTTTATCAGTTTGGTCTAGACTTTCTATAATATTATTTAATTCTTCTTTACTGCATATATTTACTATTTCATAAATAGATTGTATTTTTTCATCCCTCTTACACGTTCTTCTAACTGGTTTTATTTTTAAATTTTCTAGTGCTTGTTGTGGATCTGGCATATAGGCGGAAAGAGATACAATATCATTACTTTGTCTAATTTTCGTAATCACTTTTACCTCAATTTGACGAACTCTTTCTCTGGTTATTCCAAGTATTTTGGCAATGTCTTCTAAGCTCATTGGCCCTTTTCCATCCAGACCAAATCTTAACCGTATAATTTCCTTTTCTCTTTCCTTAAATCTATCTTTGCTTAATATTATTTCAAACACATCATGAAGAGAAGCAATTTCTACATCTTTTTTTACATCTGTGCTTTCATTTGCTATGAATTCCTGTAATTCATCTTTTCTCTCTGTTCCCACCAATTCATTTAAGCTTTTTGTCTCTTTTGCAATCTCATATAGCTTATCTACGCTAGATACAGACATTCCTACTTCTTTTGCTATTTCTTCTAATGTGGGATCCCTTTTTAATTTTTCTTGTAGAGCGTTTGTTGCTTTGCGACAGGCAATAATTTTTTTATGGACTCCTACTGGTAATCTAATACATCTACTATCATTATAAATTGCTTTTTTTATAGAACGACTAATCCACCATGTTGCATATGTTGAAAAACGAAATCCCAGCTCTATATTGTATTTATCTACTGCTGTCATCAAACCCATATTTCCTTCTTCAATTAAATCCATTAAAGGAATGCCACGACCTTTGTAACTCTTAGCTATTGAAATTACTAATCTTAAATTACTATTTATAAATATATTTCTTGCTTCTTCATCACCTTGCGATATTTTATATGCTAAATTTTTCTCTTCCTCTTCTGATAATACGGGATACTGTCCTATTTTATTTTTATAATCTTGAAAATTATCCGACATGTGCTATTCTTCCTTTCCAGTTTTTGAATGTGTTTATTATATACCCATTTGGAAAAAAAGAAAACTATTTTAAATGATTACTCTTTGATATTTTTAAAGTTCTCATAGAATTTAATATAGCAATTACTGATACTCCTACATCTGCAAATACTGCTTCCATCATGTTAGCGATTCCTAAAGCACCCAGTATTAAAAAGAAGATTTTAACTCCTATTGCAAAGTAAATATTTTGTTTTACAATTCTAAGCGTTTTTTTAGATATGTAGATAGCATCCTTTATTTTTGATATGTCATCATCCATAATGACTATGTCAGCTGCTTCAATGGCAGCATCGGTTCCTAGTGCTCCCATAGCAATACCTATATCTGCTCGTGTCAGTACTGGAGCGTCATTCATACCATCTCCTACAAAAGCAACTTTTTTATTCTCTGGTTGATTTTTCAAAATATCTTCTAATTTTTCTACTTTTTCTTGTGGAAGCAATTGTGAATAAACTTTATCAATACCGACTTCTTTGGCAATTTTTTCTGCGATTTCTTTTTTATCTCCGGTTAGCATAACTGTATTTTCAATCTGGTTATTTTGCTTTAGAGTAGTAAGCGTTTCTTTGGCATTATCTTTTATTTTATCTGCAATTACTATGTATCCTAGGCAATTACTTTCTTCTGCTATATAGATGATAGTTCCTATTTCATTTGTTGTTGAAACTTTTATATTCTTTTCTAATAATAACGTATCATTTCCAACATATACTTGTTTTCCATCTACTTTACCACTTATTCCTTTTCCGGCAAGTTCTTTTATATCTTGAATTCTTTTTTTATCAGGATTATGTTTATATTTTTCTTTAATAGCGAGGGCAATGGGATGAGAAGAATATGATTCTGCTAGAGATGCAATTTCGAGTATCTTTTTTTCTGAAGATTTATCTGCAATGTTGATAGTTGGCTTTATTTTTACTACTTGAAACCTTCCCTCTGTTAAAGTTCCTGTCTTATCAAAAACTATCGTATTAGTTTTTGATAGTGTTTCTAGATAATTACTTCCTTTGATTAGAATTCCTTGTCTAGAAGCTCCACCAATTCCGCCAAAAAAACCTAATGGAACTGAGATTACTAGTGCACATGGACATGAGATTACAAGGAATGTCATAGATCTTTTTATACATTCTAATAGAGTTGCTTCTTTTATTAATAATGGTGGCAAAAATGCTAAGCACAAGGCAAGTGCTACGACAATAGGTGTGTAATATCTAGCAAACTTGGTAATGAAATTTTCTGCTTTAGCTTTCTTATTACTTGCGTTTTCTACTAAATCTAAAATTTTAGAAGCAGTAGAGGAAGAAAATTCCTTAGTAACTTTTACTGTTAATATACCGGTCTTATTGATAAATCCACTTAAAACTATATCATTTTCTTTTACTCTTCTAGGAATAGATTCTCCTGTTAGAGCTTTGGTATCCAATAAAGATTCTCCATCTTCTACAATACCATCTAATGGTATTTTCTCTCCTGGTTTTATAATAATCTTAGTACCTATTTTTACTTCTTCTGGATTTACCTTTACTATCTTTCCATTTTCTTCTATATTAGCATAGTCTGGTCTAATATCCATAAGTTCTGAAATTGATCTTCTAGATTTACCAACTGCATAGGATTGGAATAATTCTCCAATTTGATATAGTAGCATTACTAATACAGCTTCTAAATACTCCCCTGTTATGAATGCGCCTATCGTTGCTAGACTCATTAAAAAATTTTCATCGAAGATTTGACCAGAAAAAATATTTTTTATTGCTTTCTTTATTACTTGATATCCAACTATTAAGTAAGTAATTATATATAGTATTAGTTTTATCTTCATTTCTATAGATATTATAGATATTAACAGTAACAGTAATATGGTTGTAATAATTTTTATAAGTTCTTTTTGATTCTTTTTTGTCATAATATCACCTATTTATCCAAAATTTTACAGTCTGGTTCTATTTTTTTACAAATCTTTTTTATTTCTATCAATATTGTATCATATCTTTCTTCGTCTACTTCTAATTTTATTTTTTGTAATATGAAATTGACTGACACCTCTTTTACTCCATCCAGTTTTTTAATAGCTGATTCCATTTTAGAAGCACAAGATGCGCAATCTAAGTTTTCTAAGTTTAATATTTTTTTCATAACTTTCCCTTTCTTATTTGAATATTTATTCAAATGTTACTTATATTATATTTGAATATTTGCTCAAATGTCAACGCTTTTAACAAAAAAAATAAAAATACATTTTTTGATGCTTTAATACACAGAATTGTATCACATCATTTTTATGTATTTTTACTTATTGATTTCAAACATTAATCCTTTATAATATTTCCAAGCAACAATTCTAAATGCTAGTTTATCAATCAATGTCTCATCTATTATCTTGGTGTTAAGTGCTTCTTTTATTTCATTAAAACTTTTCTCATAATCAGTCGTAATAATCAAATCATTTCCTGCTAGTAAGGCTTTTACGGTTGCATTATCTATTGTTGATACTGCTCCCATATCTAAATCATCTGTAATTATAATCCCTGTAAATTTTAACTCATTTCTTAAAAGGTTATGAATACCTGGAGAAAGTGAAGCTGGGTTATCTGGGTCAATGCTGTTTACTGTATTGTGACTTACTAGTATTGCTTCTGCACCGGCTTCAATACCTGATTGAAATGGCGGAATATCATTTTTTAAAATATCTTCATAGGTGCGATTATCTACGGTACTTCCAGTATGAGTATCTTCATTATTTCCATAACCAGGAAAATGTTTTAATGTGTAAGAAACTCCTAAATTTTTACTAGCATTTATTACTGTTTTAGCATAGGTTGAAGTTAATTCTGTATTTTCTCCTAATGTTCTTTCATACATATAATCATCAGGATTCGTAGATACATCTACTACTGGTGCTAAATTTAGATTCAAACCTAATTCTTTTAATAAATCGCTTTTTTCTATCGTATCTTCTTTAATTCTATCAAATCCACCTTCTAAGTATAATTGTCTTGGTGATTGGAATCTTTCGTTACGCAAGTTTTTATTACTACTTACTCTTACAACAGTTCCACCTTCTTCATCTACTGCTGTCAATATAGGAATAGTTGCTGTGTTTTGTAAATCCTTTAACATTTGTTGAACTTCTTCTTTAGTTTTATCCTTAAAATCTTTAGCAAAAAAGATATATCCACCAAATTGATAGTCTTTTAATATTTCCACCTGATTGTTTTCAGGGTAACGTACTAATAATAACTGAGCTATTTTTTCATCAATTGTCATACTAGATACTTTTTTACTTGCTAAAATGTAGAATTGACTAAAAAGTCCATTGTCTTGCCAATCAATTGGAACTCCATCCTGATCTGTGGTCTTTTTTTCTTTTTCATATTCCATTACTTTGGTTTCTTGAATATTGTTATTTTTATTTAGTTTACCTTGATACTTTAAGTTTAAGATATCTCCTGGATTTATATCGCTTTCTTCTATTAAAAATGTATATATAATATTATTGCTATCTTGTACTGTTATTTTGTCTTCTTCAACCTTCATTACCATAGCTGTCATTTCCTTGTAGTCTTTCTTTTCCTGCTTGGTATTCATTTTATTAAAACCGATTACTGCTATCACAATTAAAATCAACAATATTGAAATACTAAATGCAACTTTCTTTTTCATGTTTCACCTCGTTATCTAATATTATTATATATTTATTTGAGGCAAATATGATAGCATTTTTTTATTTGATTAATTCTTTTTGTTCGCTTATAATAAAATCGAGGTGATTCCTTTGGATAATAATATAGATCTTGCTATTCATGATAATAAGTTAGTACAGGAAATAAAAAATAAAATGTGTTCTTACAATACAGTAACTGATTTATCAGATTTCTTTAAAATTATGGGTGATAGTACTAGATTACAGTTGTTAATGATACTAGAGCATGGTGAATTATGTGTCAGTGATTTAGCATTTTTATTAAATATGTCTATTTCTGCTGTTTCACATCAATTAAAATCTTTAAGAAATGCCAAGTTAGTCAAAATTAGAAGGGATGGGAAGAACATTTATTATTCTTTGGATGATGATCATATACATTCTATCTTGGAAGTTTCTCTAGAACATATCCTAGAACAGTAGAATTTATTTTTTAATATTACGCAAAAAATGACCATACTTAGTCATTTTTTTCTTTTATCGCATAAAGAATAATTTCTGTTGGAAATATTTCCGTTCCAAAACAACGTAGATAAAATTTATAACCTGGATTCATATCTTCAATCATTCTTGGTATTTTCCATAAATCTTCGTAATTATGATAGACAGAAATCAAAAGTTTAGGAGATTCTTCTTTTATATGATTCTGACATCCTATTAATGCTTTTGTTTCTGCTCCTTCTATATCCATTTTAATCATACTAATTGGTGATTTGATATCTTCATCTATACTAGTTCCATCTAATATTTCTTCTCCTTCTTCTGAAACTTGATTAGCTGATGATCCTTCCTCATTAATCTTCATGTATATTTTTTGTGGGCAATCTAAGATTGCTTTCTTTCTAATTTCAATTTCTGGATAATATCTCGTATTATTTTTTAGCAATTCTATGCTTTCTGGTGTTATTTCATACGCATATATTTTTTTATAAAAATTTAATCCATAATTATTTAAATACGTTAATATAGTATCACCAATATAAGCTCCTACGTCTACTATTACTTCTTGGTTTGTTGGCTTAATGATATCTAAATCCCAGTATTGATCATAATTCTTTTCAAGAGAAGTTTTAGTTGTTAGGATATCAAAGTTATACCAATTATTTAGTATGGCATATAATAATTTTTTAGAACGGTAATCTTCTAGATGATTATATAACCATAGATAATCTTCAATATGCTCTTTTAAAGAAGTTGCGCGAAGATAAAGAGATTCATATTCTCCTCTTGCCTCTTCCAATTTTCCCCAGTAATTAAATGCTTTATAATAATTTTCTAATGCTAATTTTATATCTGGTGTTTGCTTACTATAATTTTCTTTTATTTTGTTAAATACTTCTTGTTTACTTTTTCGATTTAATTCTAATAGCAATTCTTGAAACTTCGCATCAATTTGATTCATATTTTCTCCTTTTATACTGTTCTTTTTTTCTTTGTTATTAATTTTCTTAACCAGTCTACTGGCACAACGGTCGCTGCTAAAATGATTGTTAATAATAACTCTTTCGGTAGTAGACCGTAGGCTCTAAAAAGATTACCACCATAGTAAATTAGATACAGTTGAACTATGATGATAAATAAAATAATTATAATAAATACTTTGTTTTTATTTAAATTAGACAAGAGGTTTAGCCTTGGTGTTCGAGCATTAAAACAATTAAAGATTCCCATAAAGATAAACAAGGCAAAAAAAGCTGTCATTAGATATTTGTTTGATGGAGTTGTTCTATACAGTGTTTTAATCCATGGACTTTTTAAAAAGAAGACACAAAGTAGTGAGGAATAAATTCCTG
Source organism: uncultured Bacilli bacterium (assembly GCA_944359885.1). Taxonomy (GTDB): domain Bacteria; phylum Bacillota_I; class Bacilli_A; order RF39; family UBA660; genus Faecimonas. Next base: position 7,039 of record CALVTC010000035.1, read on the forward strand.
TAAATATTATTTCACTGTACATATATGCATTCATTATTTTTTCATTCTTTGCCTTTGGTTGCTCTTCCATATAGGATTTTAATGGTGGTTCATATGAGAAAGCAATACCTGCTAATGTGTCCATAATCATATTAATCCATAACATCTGAATGACTGTCACTGGAGCTTCTATTCCAATAAATGGACCAATAATCGATAGACTTACCGCACATAAATTTATTGTTAATTGAAAAATAATAAACTTTCTTATACTTTTAAAAATTGTTCTACCATATAGAATAGCATTAGCAATTGATAAAATATTATCATCTAATATTACAATGTCACTTGCTTCTTTTGCTACTTCTGTACCACTTCCCATAGCAAATCCCACATCAGCTTTTTTTAAAGCTGGTGCATCATTTACTCCATCTCCCGTCATTCCCACTACTAAGTTTTCTTCTTCAGCAAGACGGACTAGTCGACTTTTATCTTGTGGCATACTTCTTGCAACTACTCTTAAATTAGGAAGTATTTTTTTTACTTCTTCATCTGTTAAGTTTTCTAATTCTTTACTCGTTAATACGATATCCGTATCTTCTTTTAATAATCCTATTTCTTTACTAATACTAATGGCAGTATTTTTATTATCTCCTGTTATCATAACGGTTTGAATACTAGCATTTTGCACTAAGGCTATACCTTCTTTGGATTCTTGTCTTACTTCGTCTTTAATGTAAATTACACCTATTAATGTTAATCTTTCTAATCGTTCTAGAGCATAATTATCATTATAGGCGAGAAGTATTGCTCGTATTCCTTTTTTGGTTTGTTTTGTTATTTCTTGTTCTAATTTTTCCTTTTGGAACATCATCTCTTTTTGACCATGTTGATTCACAAATGTTTTACAGTGTGGAAGCAGTTTCTCTGGAGATCCTTTGATATAATTTATCTTTTTTCCAATATCAATAATTGCTCCAGAAAATTTAGTTTTACTATCGAAAGGGATATTTTTGATTTTCTTATATCTTTTTGTTTTATCGGAATGAATAAATTCTAAAATCGCTCTATCAGTAGTGTTTCCTCCTACTGGTCTTTGATTTTCATCTAAGTAACTTCCATTATTATAAAGGCAATTGTTTTTCACATGTTCATGGAGAAACTTATGTTTTTGTATTTCTTGCTCTGTTTTATACTCTGTCATATTTCCATCTAAGAATCCTACTACTTCTAATTTTCCTTTTGTTAATGTTCCTGTTTTATCAGTAAATAAAATATTTAAGCTGCCAGCTGTTTCAATTCCTACCATTTTTCTAACTAGTACATTGCTTTTTAACATTCTTTTCATGTTTGATGATAAAACTAGTGTAATCATCATAGGTAATCCTTCTGGCACTGCTACAACAATGATTGTAACGCTTAGTGTTAGAGCATAGATTCCTAAATTCATCATTTGTGGGATGTCAGTGATTGTCTGTAATATTTTTTCCAAATGAAAAGAATTGGCTACAATTATTTCTGTAAAAAGATAAGAAATGGCTACTAATATGGCACTTACATATCCTATTTTACTAATAAACTTCGCTAATTCTCTTAATCGTATTTTGAGAGGACTTTCTTGTCCTTCTTCTTGAAGCTCTTTACTCATTTTACCATAAAATGTATGATCTCCTACTTCGGTTACTTCCATATATGCTTCTTCCGCATAGATGACAGTTCCTCGGAATAGTTTTTCTCCTACCTTCTTTTCAATTTCCTTCGCTTCTCCATTCATGCTTGACTCATCAACTAGAACAGCGCCTTCTCGAATTAATCCATCCGCTGGAATTTTATCTCCTGTTTGCAATAACACCAAATCTTTTACTACTACTTCTTCTAATGGTATTTGTTTTATTTTTCCAGCTCTTTTTACTTTGCAAGATAATTTCTGAGAATCCTCTTGTAATTTTTTGAATGCTGCCTCACTTCCATATTCTGATAAAGTTGAAATTAGAGAAGCAATTAATATGGCAATGATGATTCCTAGAGTCTCAAACCAGTCAAAATCATGAAATAAAAACATGGTTTTAATTCCTAAGGCAATAAGTAGGATTTTAATAATTGGATCTCCTAATGATTCTAAAAATAGTCTTATGATTCCTTTTTGCTTCGTTCTGGTAATTTCATTACTGCCATACTTCTTTCTTTGTTCGATTACTTCTTTGTCTGTTAGTCCGTTTAGCATAAATTTCCTCCTAACAAAGTGTATGTTAGTGAAATGGTAGATATACTATTTTTTTATTATCATTTTATGATATGATAGATAGCGAGGCGATTTTATGAAAACGTTAGAAAATTGTTTTTTATGTCCTAGAAATTGTGGGGTTAATCGATATCATACTGTGGGAAAGTGTGGTGCGAGTGCAAAAATAAAAATTGCTCACTATGATCTTCATTATTGGGAGGAACCTATTATTTCTGGTGAAAACGGTAGTGGAACAATTTTTTTCTCTTATTGTAATTTAAAATGTATTTTTTGTCAGAATTATAAAATTAGTACTGGTGGATATGGAAAAGAAGTAACCAATGAAAGATTTCAGGAATTATGTTTAGAGTTGCAGGATAAAAAAGCTAACAATATTAATTTAGTTACTCCAACTCATTATGTTCCACAAATCGTTGATGTTCTTCATAAAATTAAGGGAAAACAATTAAAGATTCCGATTGTATATAATACTAGTAGTTATGAGAATGTCTCTACTATACAATTATTACAGGGGATTGTTGATATTTATCTTGCAGATTTAAAGTATTATGACGATAATCTTGGGCAATGTTATTCTCATGTAGAACATTATTTTCAATATGCCACTTTAGCAATATCTGAGATGGTAAAACAAGTGGGAAAGTTTATTATTCGAGATGGTCTTATGAAAAGCGGTGTCATTGTACGAATTCTTATTTTGCCTGGACATGTTGATGATGCAAAAAAAATCGTTCATTATTTGTATACAACTTATCATGATGATATTATTATTAGTCTTATGAATCAGTATACTCCATTAAGAAAGTTTGATAAATATCCTAATCTCGAAAGAAAAGTCACTGAACAAGAATACCAAGAGGTAATTGATTACGCCTTAAATTTAGGAATTCAATATGCTTTTATTCAAGAAGGAGAAACACAAAGTGAAAGTTTTATACCAAATTTTGATTGTTCTACGATATAATAGATATGGGAGGATGTTATGAAAAATTATAGAATTAATCCAGACAAAAAATATGTTTCAGCTATCATTGAAGGACTTGAGAAAAAGAATGGTCATTGTCCTTGTCGAGTAAATGTTGATGATACTACACTTTGTCCTTGTGATGAATTTATAAACGATGGTATCTGCAAATGTAAATTATATATTCCTATGGATGAAGCGGAGGAAAATCTAAGAAAGATGAAAGAAAAAGAAGAAAAATAATTTGTGAAAATCAAGTGAAATTTCTTCTTTTTTTTATTCTTCTCTTTATTTTTCATGGTTTATCCAGTAAAATATGCTATAGTTATATGGGAGGTAGAATATGAAAAAAATTAAATTTCTATTTGTATTATTGATTGGAATTTTATTAATACCTAATATGGTTTTGGCCGCCGATAGTGAGAATGAAGAAAATGCACCAGTTCATGTTTATTTTTTCTATGGTGATGGATGTCCCCATTGTGCAGAGGCGGAGGAGTTTTTCGATAGTATTGAGGATGAACTCGGTGATAAGTTTGAAATTATCGGATATGAAACATGGTCAAATAGTGATAATGTTGCTTTGATGGATGCTGTTAGTGAAGCTAGAAAAGAAGAACCTAGTGGTGTTCCTTATATTATTATAGGAAATCAGTCTTGGGATGGATATCGTTCTTCTTATGATGATGAGATTATCGATAAAATTGAGGCAGAGTATGAAGTGGCAGAAGATGAACGCTATGATATTATGAATTATGTTGAAGCTATTGGCTACGCTACACCAAAGAGTGGATATGCTGGTGATATTGCTGTTGTCATTGCTATGGTACTTATAGTCGCTGGAGTTAGTTTTGGGATATGGTATGCTCGCAGTAAGGCAGCTTAATAAAGAACAGATGTTCTTTTTTTTATTGACTTTTTTGCACACTTATTGTATAACTGTATTAGTTAATTAATACAAAGGAGGTATTTATGGAATTTCAGTTTGATGATGATAAACCAATCTATAAACAACTAGTTGAAAAAATAAAGTTAGAAATTGTGTTGGGGCATTTTAAACGTGGTGATAAATTGCCATCTGTCCGCGAACTTTCTACTATGATTCGTGTCAATCCTAATACAATTCAACGAGCTTTAGCCGAATTAGAAGAAGAAAAGTTGATTTATACGAAAAGAACTTCTGGAAAGTTTGTTACAGAAGATGGAGAAATCATTCATCAAGTGATGAAAGAGATGGCAAAAGAAAAAATGGAAACATTTATTAAAGATATGAAAACATTAGGCTTGAACATAGATGATGTGATCAAATTATTGAAAGAGAGGAAATGACTATCATGCAATTTGTACAATTTCAAGATTTATCTAAGAGTTTTGGAACTAAAGAAATTTTAAAAGATATTAATTTAGACCTTGAAAAGGGAAAAATATATGGATTACTTGGTCCTAATGGAAGTGGTAAGACTACCATGATTAAAATTATAAATGGTTTATTACAACCAAGTAGTGGGAAAATATTGATTAATGGTTGTGAACCTGGTATTGAAAGCAAAAAAATCATATCGTATTTACCAGAGAGAACGTATTTAAATATGAATATGAAGGTATCGGAATTAATTCAATTTTTTAAAGATTTTTATGACGATTTTGATGAAAAAAAGGCAATTAAACTATTATATAAACTTAAAATTAAAGAGACTGACCAGTTGAAAAATATGTCTAAAGGAACAAAAGAGAAAGTACAGCTTGTCATGGTCATGAGCAGGAAAGCTGATTTATATGTTTTAGATGAACCAATTGGTGGTGTTGATCCTGCTAGTCGTGACTATATTTTAGAAACTATTCTTACAAATTTTAATGAAGATGCATCTATTTTGATTTCTACTCATTTGATTTCTGATATCGAAAAGATTCTTGACCAAGTTATCTTTATTAATCAAGGTAAGATTGTATTAAATGAAGATGCTGATACGATTCGTAAAAAGAAAAAAACAACAATTGATAAGTTGTTTAGGGAGGAATTTAAATGTTAGGAAAATTGTTGAAATATGACTTTAAATCTTTAGCAAAGTTATTAGTGCCAGTTTATCTTGTTAGCTTACTACTGGCAATATTTACTAGAATTATAAATCTTTTAGCTGAGGAATTTTCTATTTTTTCTGTACCTAGTGGTTTTATCAGCATGATTTTTGTCGTGGTACTAGTTGCTATTCCTATTGCTACCTTTATTTTTACAATTATTCGATTCTATCAAAACTTAATTAAAGATGAGGGATATCTTATGCATACGTTACCAGTTAGTAAAAATCATTTGATACTTTCTAAAACAATCAGTTCTACTTTCTTTATTTTACTATCTTTTGTTTTTACTATTTTATTTCTTTTTGTTGGTGTATACGGAATTTGGTTTGATCAAAAGTTTATTGACTTAGCTTTTTCCTTTTTAAAACAAATTGATAATGTGTTTTTGATTCTTATATTTTTATCTGCTATTATTAGTGTTATTTTTAATCAGGTCATGATTTATGCATCGATTGCTTTAGGGCAAAAACATAATAATAAAATTATGTTCTCTATTATTTATGGAATTGTAATTTATAACGTTGTTCAAATTATATCCGTTATACTTTTATTACCTGTAATGCTTTTAGACCCTAATTATCAATCTTATATTCAAAATAATCCAATAACAAATTTTGGCTTAGTAAATGGATACTTAGCTTTTGCACTAATTTTATCTTTAATATTTACAATTATTTGTTATTTTATTTGTGTTAGAGTATTAAATAAAAAATTAAATTTAGAATAAAAATTGCCCGTGTCGAGCAATTTTTTTATGGTAAAATTAGGCCTTGGCCTATGGATAATAAATTTGATGTTAGATTGTTTAACATTTTTAACTCTTCTACAGTTGTATTGTTATCTTTCGCTATAGACCAAAGACTATCTCCTTTTTGGACTATATAAGTTTTTTCGGATGTTGTTTTGGGAATCTTTAATTTATCTCCTATTTGTAAATTAATTGTTTCTAAATTATTTACTTCAATTAAATCATCTACTGGAACACCGAATTTTTGGGAAATTAACCATAGACTATCTCCTTTTACTACTGTATAAACTTCATAATTATCATCTTCTACAATATCCTGAGCTGGTACTTTTAATTGCTGTCCTATATAAAGTGTATTACTTGTAAGGTTGTTCAAGGATTTTAATTCATCTACACTTATACTATATTTATTAGCAATTCCATATAATGTATCTCCTTTTACTACTGTATATGTTTTGTAGGTAGGAGTTGTTATTGTGGTTGGAATCTGCAAAACTTGACCAATTTGAATGATATCTGAAGTTAGATTGTTTAATGATTTTAACTCCTGAACCGTCGTATTAAATAAATTAGCTATTTTAGATAGCGTATCTCCCTTTACGACTGTATAAGTATTATTGCCACTACTTATTCCAGGTGGCGTATAATTATAACCTCCATAATCAGCAATAGCTTTTACTACTCCTTCTACATAATCCGTTAGATTATTCTGTAGTTTTTGCTGATCTGCTGTATTATCAATAAATCCATATTCAACTAATAATGATTGCATTGGATCTGTTTCTCTTATAATGTAGTAATAGTCTTTATTAGGATCTTCTGGTAATCTTCTTTGATATATTCTTCTTTTCTTTTGACCAGCATCTCCAATATTATCTAATGCCATACTTGCTAATGTATCATCATTTCTTAAGGCATAAATTATTTCTGCGCCTTCTCCTCCCCCGGAGTTTATATGATTAGATATTAAAATTGCATTAGGATCACCATTAAACGCTTCATTTGCTCTTCTTAGACGTTCTGTTCTAGAAATATCTTCATCTGTTGTTTTTATTGATACAACTGGAATTCCTAATTCTTGAAGACGTTTTGTCATATAATTAGCAGCTTCTAATGTGAAGTCTTTTTCTCTTAAAGATCCACTTACAGCTCCTGGGTCACTGCCGCCATGCCCACTATCAACTACGACACCTGTAATTTTTCTTTCGTTCATCTTTTTCACCTCTACATTAAAATATGTAAAGATAAGTTTTTTTGCTACTATTCTATAATTTGTTTTATCTTACTTTTTTATATCTTGTCTTTCATTTTATTTGATTGCAATATAAAAGTGTGTACTTTCTCACTGATATGAACCCCGTTTCTTGGACATAAAGAAACGAGGTTTTTATTATGAGTAAATTAAGTTATGAGGATAAAATA
>CALVTC010000036.1 GCA_944359885.1 uncultured Bacilli bacterium
ATGAGTGCAGAAGAAGATAATAGAAAGATAGAGAATTCTATTAGAAAAGAGATGACAGAAAAGGGATTAAAGGAGGGGATGGAAAAAGGATTAAAGAAAGGAATTAAAGAAGGGATTAAGCAAGGAATTGAACAGGGAATTGAACAAGACCAAAAGAAAATTGTGCATTCCATGTTAAAACAAGGACTAGATATAGAGACGATTTCTAGATACACAAGTATTGATTTAGAGGTAGTAAAGAAATATCAGTCAGAGTTAGAAAATAAATAATCAAATCATTTATAGTGGATTAAAAAGGAAAAGTTATAACATCTTATTTCAAAAATCAAAATAAGATGTTTTTCTATGTAAACCATTATTATTTTTATAGGAAACGATAAAGAAAAATGTTAAAATATTGATGGAAAGGAGTAAAACATGCTACAAGTTAAAAATATTGTAAAATATTATGGAAAAAACAAGGCGGTAGATAATCTATCTTTTGAAGTGAAAGATGGAGAAATTTTCGGATTATTAGGAGAAAATGGTGCAGGGAAAACAACAACTTTTAGAATTATCATGGGACTTCTAGATGCAACAGAAGGTGAAGTTTTATTAGATGGAAAACCAATTGACTATTCTATTACTGATAAAATTGGTTTTGTAACAGAAGAACGAAGTCTACTTACGAAAATGACTGTAAAAGAGCAAATCATTTTCTATGGAGTTTTAAAAGGAATGAGAGAAAAAGACATTGAGTGCGAACTAAAAAAATGGTTGAAAGAATTTCAAATAGAAAGTTATGAAAATAGAAAAATTAAAGAACTATCAAAAGGAAATCAACAAAAAATTCAATTTATTTCTGCAGTAATTCATCATCCTAAATTATTAATTTTAGATGAACCATTTACAGGATTAGATCCTATCAATGTAGAATTAATGAAAAAAGCAATTTATAGCTTACAAAAAGAGGGATGCTCAATTATTTTTTCATCACATCAAATGGAACACATTGAAAATTTCTGTGAGAAACTAATTATATTAGTAAAAGGAAAAGCAATCGTAGATGGTTATGTCAAAGATATTAAAAAGGATTATAAAAAGAAAAACATTTTAATTAGAGGAGAAAATTTACCATTAAAAGAAATAGAAAAAATAAAGGGAGTAACATCTATTGTGAAACAAAAAGATGAATACATGGTAAAAATAGAAGAAGAGAGTGTGGCACCAAAAGTATTTGCAAAAATAAAAGAATTCCCAATCACAAAATATGATGTAACAGAAGCAACCCTAAATGAAATCTTCATTGCGAAAGTAGGTGGAGTACATGAATAATAAATTTTGGTATTTAACAAAACAAAGTCTAAGAAAAAAATTGAAATCAAAATGGTTTGTTGGAGTAAATATTATGTTATTAGTGGTAATTGTTGCCTTAATTAATATAAACTCTATCATTGCATTCTTTGGAGGAGACTTTAGTGAAAAAACAAAAGTATTAGTAATTGATAATACAGAAATATCTTATTCAGTTTTTAAAGAATCGATAGAAGAATTAATCAAAGAAGATGATACAAAAGAAATTGTAGTAAATAAGACAAAAGAGCCTGAGAAACAAATAAGTAAAAATTTAGAAGATAATCAAGTGCTTATTGTATTTGATAATGATGAAACATCTTTTGTAACAGCAAAAGTAATTAGTAATGAAAAAATAGATAATACCACTTATCAATATATTTCTCAAGGACTAAATACTGCAAAAACAAGTGTAGCTTTGATAAAAACAAATACAGATCCAGTTCTACTTGCTAAAATATCTTCCCCAATGGATACAGAAAGAATAGTATTAAGTGATGAAAAAAACGTAGATGAAAATATGGAGATGGTAATGGGAAGTATATTTCCAACGTTAATACTACCATTTTTCATGTTGATTATTTTCTTAGTACAAATGATAGGTGGGGAAATATGTGAAGAAAAAACAACCAAGAGTATGGAAATTATCATCTCAAATGTAAGCCCTAAAACACATCTACTATCTAAAGTACTATCCAGTAATCTATTTGTAATCTTACAGGGATTATTACTAGTAATTTATGCAGCAATTGGAATATTAATTAGTACCAAGGGTCAACTTAGTATTGATCCTAATGTAGATAGCTTATTAACAGCTACTGTTGAATCAGGATTCTTAGACAAAATTCTAACTTTACTACCAGCAATAATAATTATGATGATTTTATCATTCTTAGCCTATTCTTTAATTGCTGGAATACTAGCATCCATGACTACAAATATGGAAGATTTTAGTCAAATTCAAACTCCAATCATGCTGGTACTATTAGCAGGATATTATTTAGCAATCATGGCAGGAATGTTTGATGGGTCTACTTTTATTAGAATTTTATCCTACGTTCCATTCCTATCTTGTTTAGTATCTCCATCGTTATATATTATCGGTCAAATTAATATGATAGATGTTTTAATATCTATACTAGTTTTAATAGTTACGATTTTCATAATGATAAAATATGGTCTAAGAATTTATAAAGTAGGAATACTAAATTATTCTAATGAAAAAATATGGTCAAGATTTGCTAAAGCATTAAAGAGTAAAGATATGTAAAAAGGGTAAAAAATACTCTTTTTTTCTTTAAAAGAAAAAAGAAATAAGTATTCCTGATGATATAATAAAAAAAGAACGGAGGAGAAATGTTTGATAGAATTTAAAAATGTAAGTAAAAGTTATAAAAATGTCTCCATAATAAAAGATGTTTCCTTTAAAATAGAAGAAGGTGACTTGGTTTGTCTAATTGGAGAATCTGGTTGTGGAAAAACAACTACTTTAAAAATGATTAACAAACTATTATCTCCAACTACAGGAGAAATTCTTATCAATAAGAAAAATATAAAGAATATAAATGATATTAAACTAAGAAGGAAAATGGGATATGTTATTCAACAAACTGGCCTGTTTTCTCATATGACAATCAAAGAAAACATAGAGATTATTGCTAAACTAGAGAAGATATCGGAAGAAAAGAGAACAAAAAGAGTCAAAGAGTTAATGCAAATGGTGGGATTAGAGGAAAAGTTACTAGAACGTTTTCCAAGTGAACTATCCGGTGGCCAATTGCAACGAGTAGGTATTGCTAGAGCATTTATGACAAATCCTAAAATTATTCTAATGGATGAGCCATTTAGCGCTCTAGACCCAATGAGTAGAGCAACATTACAAGATGAACTTCTAAAACTACAAAGAAAGTTTCATAAAACAATAGTATTTGTAACGCATGATATGGATGAAGCAATTAAACTAGCTGATAAAATCGCTATTATGGATCAAGGGAAATTAATTCAATATGATACTCCAGAAAACATTTTAAAACATCCTGCTAATGAATTTGTAAAAAAGTTTGTCGGAAATAAACGTATATGGAATTCTCCTGAATTCATTAAAGTAAAAGATATCATGATAACAAGACCAATTACTTGTAAAGAAGATGACACCAAATTTTATTGTATTAATAAAATGCGTATGACGAAAGTAGATAGTTTAATGGTTATAAATGAAGAAAAAGAGTTAATTGGAATTCTTTATGCCGAAAGCTTGACATTAAAGAAATATAAGAAAAAAACAATCAAAGATATCATTGAAAAAGATTTTGTCTCTGTAAAAGAAAATGATACAATTGTAGACTTAACAAAACTAATAAAAAATACTCGATCTGCAACGATACCAGTAGTAGATAGAAAAAATCATCTAACAGGACTAATTACAAGAAGTAGCTTAATTACAGCTTTAAGTCAACAATTTATAGAGGAGGATGAATAAATGGAGTTTTTAAATTACATAATAGAAAATAAAGACCAAATCATCTCCTTATGCATAGAACACATTGAATTAACAGCGCTAGCTTTAATAATTGCGATTGTAATTGGTGTTCCTATTGGCATTTTAATTAGCTATAAGAAAAAATTAAATAAGCCAGTATTAGGAATTGCAAGCATTACCCAGGCAATTCCTAGTATGGCCTTACTTGGATTTATGATACCATTTTTAGGAATTGGAACAATACCAGCTATTGTAGTAGTTGTCCTATACTCCTTACTTCCTATTATAAAAAACACATATACAGGAATCATCAGTATTCCTCCCGCTACCATAGAAGCTGCCAAAGGAATTGGTCTTACCAAAGGCCAAATTTTAACAAAAATACAAATTCCTCAAGCTTTACCAATTATTATGGCAGGGGTCCGTATTTCTTCAGTTAGTGCAGTAGGATTAATGACCATGGCCGCATTTATCGGTGGAGGAGGTCTAGGTTATTTAATATTTTCAGGAATTCGTACTGTAAATAATTATCAAATACTAGCAGGAGCAATACCAGCTTGTGCCTTAGCATTACTAGTAGACTATTTCTTTGCTGCAATAGAAAAATTAGTAACACCAATCAGTCTTAGTTTACAAAATCAAAATAAATCTCAAGAGGCAATTAAAAAAGAACGTCATAAAAACAAAATAATAGTTGTTATTACTATTGTAATTATTATGATTTTATTTTTAAGTGAGATAGATTTCTCTAACCAGAATAAACCTACAATTAAAGTTGGTAGTAAAGATTTTACAGAACAGGAAATACTATGTTATATGACATCTCATGCTATTGAAGATAATACAGATATTGAAGTGGAAGAAGAATGTAATCTCGGTGGAGCACAAGTAGTATTTTCTGCATTAATAAATGATAATATAGACCTATATATTGATTATGCAGGGACTGATTACACAGATATTTTAAATCATAAACCAATATCAGATGTCAACCAAGTGTATAATACTGTCAAAAATGAAATGAAAAATCAATATAATATTGAAGTATTAAATCAAATGGCGTTTAATAATACTTATGCTTTGGCAGTAACAAAAGAAATTGCAGATAGATATAATCTACAAACAATTACAGACCTGGCCAAAGTATCAAAAGATTTAATTATCGCTCCGACCTTGGAATTTATTAACAGAGAAGATGGCTTACCTGGCTTAAAAAAAGAATATGGATTAGAGTTTAAAGACACGATAGGAATAGATGGAAGTCCAAGATATACAGCTTTACAAAATAATAATGCTCAAGTAATTGATGCATTTACAACAGATGGATTATTGCGAAAATTTAATTTAGTTGTCTTGGAAGATGATAAAAACTTCTTTCCTCCATACAATGCTATTCCTTTAGTAAGAGAAGATACATTAGAACAGTATCCAGAAATAGAACCTATTTTAAACCAGTTAGGAACATATCTAACAGATACAGTAATGCAAGACTTAAATTACCAAGTCGATGAGCTTGGAAAAAATCCAGAAAAGGTAGCAGAAGACTTCTTAAAAACAATAGATTTAAGTATATAAAATAAGTTGACGAAATAAAAGATAAATATTATCATAGTAACAGAGGTGTATTATGTACTACAATTATAAAAAGCAAAGAATTAAGAGTGCAATAATTATTTGTTTTATCTTGGTATTAGCAATTGTTGCCACTCATCACATATATTATAAATTTCAAAATGAAAGAAATATTGATTATAGCTCAGAATCATTAGATATTACATTTCATGAAGAAACAGGAGATAGAGTGTCTTTGACAAGGGCCACCCCAGTAACTGATGCTGTAGGATTAGCATCCCAAGCATATACATTTACAATAAAAAACAACATGACAATTCCGGTAGATTATACAGTGGAGCTAGTGGAAGATTTAGAAATGGTATTTGAGGATAATTGTGGCGAATATCAAATTCCCAAAGAATTTATTCGTGTAGCAATTAGAGAAGATAATGAAGAGTCTCAAATTTATACTTTAAATGAATTAACTGAAAACACTTTAGTCAAAACGCGAGTAAAAGCTCTAGGAGAAAAAAACTATACCATCAGAGTCTGGGTAATACAAAATGCTAGTATTCCAACCGGTGCAGTAAGACATTATCATGGAAAAATTCAAATTGTAGAAGAAAATAACCAAGTAGCAAGTCTAAATTCAAGGAAGAGGGATTAAGATGAACATTGACTTAACTAGCTTACATAGTCATACCGTAGATAAAATAGATATTACGAATACGTACTCTATTCCAAAGGAATTTTTTGGAACAACAGGAGTAAAAAAATTAGATAATATAAAAGTAGATGGTTTTATTTATTTATCACCTAAAGAAGATGATATAAATCAAGAAGTTGATAGTATTAGTTGCAAAATAGAAGGAAATATGCTAATAGAAGATTCAATCTCTCTAGAACCAGTGGAGTATCCATTTTCTATAGAATATGATGATATAATAGAAGAAAATTGTAAAAAAAATGAAAATACTCTTGATATATTTTCATTTTTATGGGAAAATATTGTACTAGAGGTCCCTCTACAGTTTACAAAAGTGAAAGACTTTTCTAAATTTCGAGGAGACGGATGGAGATTAGTGAGTGAGAATGAACTTACAGAAAGTAATAATCCATTTAGTGAGTTATTAGATAAGATGAAAGAGGAGTGATAGAATATGATGAAATTAAACATTCAAATGTTTGCTGTTCCTTTTCGCAAAGTTTCAAAGACAAGAAAAAGAATGAGAAGAAGTCATAATGCAATGGAAGTACCAGGTATGGTAAAATGCCCAAATTGTGGTGAAATGATTAAAGCTCATAGAGTTTGTCCTAAATGTGGAAACTATAAAGGAAAAAATGTAGTTCAAGTAGAAGAAGCTGAATAAGCTTTTTTTTTGCACTTTTTATAGTCACTTCAATTTACAAAATAAGCTCTTCGTGATAAAATCAAACTAGAATAAAAGAATGGAAGAGTGAATTTATGAAGAAGAACAAAGTAGGAGTAATCATACTATCATCCTTAATTTTAATAGTGGCAATATCTTTACTGATGATTAATAAATCAAGTTATGCAGCAGGTGAGATTGTTAATTCTTGCCCAGAAACTGTAACAGTAACAGAAAGTGAAGAAACCATTTCTTTAATATCAGGAATTACGCTACCTAAGGAAATAGAGGCCTCAGTAGATGGAAAAGTGCAAGAACACACTGTAATTACAAGCTTCCCAGGTATTCAACTTTTTGATATCTTATACTCAAAAGTATATGCAGAACGAATGAATATACCAACATTTAGTAAAAACGAAGAAGAAAATAGGTATTATCAACAGTTATTTATATGGTGGCAAAACAATGAACTTACCGAAGAAGAAATAGAATTAATTAGTAATGATAGTAATGGAAAAATATTAATAGAAAAAATAGATGAATATATAGAATATGAGAATTGGTCTTTGGAAAATCCAGAAGAGGCCGTATATTTAGATCCAATCGATACAAATGATATCACTTATCACGTAACCAATGATTATATAGAAACAAGTTTAATTGTACCAGATTGTACAAAAGAGTATTCATTTGCTTTTACAGATTATGAAGTAAAAACATCTTCGCCAATTATAGTAGTAAATGAAAATGGAGAAGAACAAACAGAATTTTTAAGAGAAGAAGGATTTAGACTAAGAATTCCAATATCAGAGATAAGAAATAATGAGTTAAACTTTCAAGCTGAAATCATTGGCAAAGCAACAATTGATATCTGGGGAGTATATGAACTAGTTACTAGAGGCACGATTAATAATCCTATCTATATTAATTGTGGTGATAAACAATTGTTAGGAGGATTTACTCCACAAAATATCAATTATAATGTAGGAGTCGGAACACTTCATATCAAAGTAATCGATGCCGAAACGAAAGAGAACTTAGAAAAAGCAGAAGTTGCAATCTATGATGAAGGTGGTAATGAAATCTATCGTTACGAAACAACCGAAGAAGAACTAACCATCACTCTTCCAACAGGAAACTATACAGTAAAACAAATCATAACTCCACCAAACTATGCAGCAAGAGTAACAGAACAAAAAATAGAAGTAGTAAAAGATCAAGAAACAGAAGCGGTATTAGAAAACATCCCATTAATCGAAGTACCAGATACCAATAAAAACGTAAATAATATTTTTATAGTTGGTATACTAATTACATTAATAGGACTAGCTATCATAACTATAATATTAACTAAAAAGAAAGAAGCAAAGGCAAAATAGTTTTGCTTCTTTCTTTTGGAAAAATAGAATTCTAATGCTATAATATAAAAGGAAAAACAATACAACAAAAGTAGGTGAACTATGCAAAAATTAGAAAACGATATGTTAATTATTTGTCCAAGAGAAGAAAAAGAAAAAATATTAAATCAACTAGAACAAGAAGATAAATTATATAACATTAAATTTATGACCAAAGAAGACTATCTAGATAATTATTTTTTCACATATCAAGATAAAGCTATTTTTTATTTAATGAAAAAGTATCATTATAAAGTAGATGTTTGTAAGGTATATCTAAGTTATTTATCAATAATAGAAGACGATAAAAGATATGAAAATGAAAAACTAAAATTCTTACAAAATCTAAAACAAGAATTAAAACAAAAAAATCTATTAGAATATAATCCTATTTTTAAAGAGTACTTAAAAAAGAAAAAGAAACTAGTACTGAATTATCCAAGATTGGATTTGTTTGAAAAAAAAGCATTAGAAGTAAAAGAAGATAAACCGACTCTACAAAAAGAACTGATTGTAACAGAATATAAAACAATGGAAGAAGAAGTAAATGGTATTGCCTTAGAAATATTATCATTATTAAAGAAAAATATTAATATCAATAAGATTTATTTAACCAATGTTTCACAAGATTATTTATATACAATAGATAGAATCTTTTCATATTACAACATACCCATTAATTTACCAATGAAATATCCTATTTATGGTACACAGATTGTAAAAGACTATTTAAACGAAGGAATACTAGATTTAAATTCCAATAATAAAATAACAAAAAAGCTAGTCTCTATTATAAACTCTTTAATAGAGCTAAAAGATGATAGCAAAGAATATAAAAATTTATTAATTTCTAAAATAAAAGAATCTAGTATTACAAGTGAAGAATATCAAGATGCTGTTAATGTAAAAGAACTAGAAAATGAGACTTTTCAAGATGATGAATATGTCTTTGTATTAGGTCTAAACCAAGATAATCTTCCAAAGTTAGAAAAAGATATTGATTATATTTCTGATAAAGATAAAAAAGAAGTAGATTTATATACTACAGATGAAAAAAATAAAATTTCTAAAACATCTCTCATTCATATTTTTTGTTCTATTAAAAATATATATCTATCTTATAAACTACAAACCCCGTTTCAAAATATGTACCCAGCTAGTATCATAGAAGAATATAAAATGAAGGTAATAAAAGCAAATGAAGATCCTTATACTGCTAGCAATTTATATAATAAGCTTCGTCTTGGTGCTAAACTAGATACTTATAATAGATATCAAGAAATAACACCAATGTTAAAAGAGCTATATACCCATTATAAAATTCCATATCAGACTTATGATAATAGTTTTAAAGGAATTAATCACGATACTTACTTAGAGCATCTTCCTTATCCTTTAAAACTATCTTACACAAGTCTAAATAGTTATAATGAATGTAAATTTAAGTATTACCTAAATTATGTATTGAAAATAAATAAATTTGAAGATACCTTTGCCGCTTTTATAGGAACACTATATCATAGGATTTTACAAATCTATAAAAGGACGAACTTTGATTTTGAACAAGAATATCAAAAATATTTAGAAAAAAGAGATTTATCGTTAAAAGAAAAGGTGTTATTAGTAAGATTAAAAAAAGAACTTCTAGACTTATTAGAACAAGAAAAAAAACAAGACTTATTACTGGGATATAATGATGAAAAAACAGAACAAAAAATTGAAATACCACTAAGAAATGACATTGAAGTAATATTTACAGGAACAATTGATAAAATTTTATATTATAAAAAAATAGAAGACACCTATTTTGCTATCATTGATTATAAATCAGGAACAATTGATACCAAAATAGAAAAAATGAAGTATGGTCTTTCTATGCAATTACCAATATATTTATATTTAATTAACTATTCTAATGTTTTTGATAATCCTATTTTTACAGGAATCTATTACCAAAATATTTTATTTAATTATCCAACTTTTAATCAAAAACCAATTCAAGAGATAAAAAAAGAAAGAATAAAATTACAAGGGTATTCTACAGATGATATTTCTATCTTAGAACGCTTTGATCCAACATACGAAAATAGTGAGATTATCAAAAGTATGAAATATACAGACAAAGGATTTTATCACTATGCTAAAGTATTAAATGAAAAGGAAGTCTATGAGATTATTAATTATACAAAAAAAGAAATAAATAAAGATATGAACGAAATTTTAAATGGTGATTTTGCAATTAATCCCAAAATTTACGATGGAAAAAATATTTCATGTGAGTTTTGTAATTTTAAAGATATTTGTTATCATAGCCAAAAAGATACAGTCTATCTTGATAAAGTTATAGATTTATCCTTTCTAGGAGAGGAGGAATAATTATGCCAACTTGGACCAAAGAACAACAGCAGGCAATTGATGAAGAAGGAAAAAATATTATAGTATCTGCTGGCGCTGGAAGTGGAAAAACAGCAGTATTAACCGAAAGAGTAATTAGAAAATTAAAAAGTGGAATTCACATTAATGAACTGCTCGTTCTAACATTTACAAATGCCGCAGCTGCAGAGATGAAAGAACGTATTAGAAAAGCAATTAGAAAAACTCCAGGATTAGAAGAGGAGATGAATAGAATAGATGGAGCATATATCACAACATTCGATTCATTTGCTTTATCAATCGTAAAAAAATATCACACGAAACTAAATTGTACAAATAAAATTCAAATTACAGATGACGTTGTAATTAATATTAAAAAGCAAGAAATTTTGGATGAAATTCTAAATGAAAAATACTTATTACAAGATAAACAGTTTACTAAACTAATTCATGACTTCTGCTATAAAGATGATAAAGATTTAAAAAAAGCACTACTGGATATTTATCAAAAAATAGAATTAAAATACGACAAAACAAATTTTTTAAATACTTATATAGAAACTTATACTACATCTTTCAACAAGCCACTAAATGATTTCATAGAAAGTATCAAGAAAAAAACGCAACAAATAAAAAATCTTCTATATGATATGTCTTCATACTTTGATGGCAAGTATATGAGTAAAGTGGAGGATTATTTATATAGTTTTTTAAACAAAGATTCTTATGAAGAACAAAAAATAGCTCTAGATAGTTTAGGCAGATTTCCAGTGGTTCCTAAAAACTCAGAAGAAGAGGGAAAAAGAATCAAAGAGGAGTTAGTAGAGTTATTAAAAGAAGTAAAGGAAGAAATGTCTTACTCTTCTTTAAAAGAAATAACAGAAGAATTAGAAAGTACAGTATCTAACCAAAAAGAAATTATTGAAATTTTAAAAGAATTAGATAAAAGATTAACAGCATATAAAGATGCCAATGAAATTTATAACTTCACAGATATTTCAAGACTTGCCATTAAGGTTGTAATGGAAAATAAGGATATTAAAGAGGAATTAACATCTAGTTTTCGTGAGATTATGGTAGATGAATATCAGGATACATCAGATACTCAGGAGACATTTATTAATTTAATTGCTAATAACAATGTCTACATGGTGGGAGATATCAAACAGTCTATTTATCGTTTTCGTAATGCAAACCCATATTTGTTTAAACAAAAATATGATTCATACCGAGATACAGACCAGGGAATAAAAATCGATTTAGTTAAGAATTTTCGATCTAGACGCGAAGTTTTAGAAGATATTAATTTATTATTTAATCAGTTTATGGATGATGAAATTGGTGGCGCTGATTATAAAACTTCTCACCAAATGGTCTTTGGTAATATGACGTATGAAGAAGAAGGAAAAACAGAGGATAATCACCATATGAAGATATTAACATATACATTCGATAAATCTTCACCCATTACAAAAGATGAACAAGAAGCATTTATCATAGGAGAAGATATTAAAGAAAAGATAGAAAAAAATTACTTGGTGTTTGATAAAGACACTAGTACACTAAGACCAATTGAATACAAAGATTTTGTGATTCTTTTAGATAAAAGTAAAAATTTTGAATTATATAAAAAAATATTTGAGTATTTAGGAATTCCACTTTCTATCTTAAAGGAGGAATCTCTAAGTAAAGATAATGATATTTTAGTATTAAAAAACCTATTAAATCTAATTGTAAGAATTGCCAAAAAAGATGATTATGAAAGTTTAAAATATAGTTTTATCGCAACAGCTAGAAGTTATCTTTTTGAACTATCTGATGAAGAAATCTATGATGTATTAGTAAAGGAAGAATTATCAAAAACAACTCTTTATCAAGTTTGTGAAGAGCTATCAAAATCTTTACTAGACACATCAGCAAGTGAATTTTTCTTAAAAGTAATAAAAAAAGTAAATTATGAAGAAAAACTATTAAAAATAGGAAACATCACATCTTTTCAAGTTCGTGTAGAATATGTTTATAACTTAATAGGAAATCTAGAAAAAAATGGTTATACAATAGAGGATATTATAAATCATTTAGATGCTATATTTGACAGTGGACAGGATTTAAAATTTAATGTCAATACAGATAGCAGTAATAGCTGTAAAATCATGACTATTCATAAATCAAAAGGATTGGAATTTCCGATTTGTTATTTTGCTGGCTTTGCTTCAAAATTTAATCTAAGAGATCTAAAAGAAAAAATTCTATTTGATAATACATATGGAATCATTTTACCAAGTGTAACAAATTTTTATAAAGATACCATTTTAAAAACTTTAGTCAAAGAAAAAACAAAACAGGAAGAAGTATCCGAAAAAATAAGGCTATTCTATGTTGCGCTAACAAGAGCAAAAGAAAAAATGATTATGGTAATAGAAAAACAAGAAGAATTACAAGAAAACAATGGACTTGTAAGTAGTAGCATTCGTAGCAAATATAACTCCTTTTTAGCAATTATAAAAAGTATTTACTCTTCTTTATTGCCATATGAAGAAGAAGTAGAGGTAACACCGTCTAAAGATTATTTATTAACAAAAAACAAGATTAATGAAGAGGAGTTGTTACTGTCAAAAGATACAATAAAAGTAGAAGAACTAGCAATAGAAAAAAATCCTATCGAATATACTAAATACTCTAAAGATATTCTTCACCTATCTACAAAAGAAGAACAAGATAAAATGCATTTTGGTACAAAGGTTCATCAAATATTAGAGCAATTAGATTTCAAACATCCTAACTTAGAAGGGATGAATGAAAAAATAAAACAGAAAATATCTTCCTTCTTACAAAGCTCACTAATTAAGGAAAATTTAGATGGACAATTCTATCCAGAATATGAGTTTATAGATAATAAAACTCATACAAGAGGAATTATAGACTTAGTGATTGAAAAAGAAGATGAAATGATTATCATCGATTACAAATTAAAAAATATTGATGATGAAAGTTATGACAATCAACTAAATGGATATAGAATGTTTCTAAGTAACAAAACGAAAAAAGAAATAAAGTGCTATTTATATTCCATATTAGAAGAACACTATAAAGAGGTAAAGGAGCAGTAAATCTGCTCTTTTCTTTTGTTAGTGTAAAAAGTTTTGGGGTAAATAATTAAGAAAGTTAAGTTATTAAACTTGATTTTCTTTTTTTAATACATAA
>CALVTC010000037.1 GCA_944359885.1 uncultured Bacilli bacterium
TTTTACATTTTATTGTACTATATTCAAACTTATTTCAGCTTTTTGCCATAAAACGGAATTCCAAATAAAAATTAACGAACTATATGCTTCTTAGGGAAAAGGGTTGCTTTTTCCTTTTTCTTTTGCTATAATTTAGTATGCAATTCATGGATAAGTCGATATTTTATCTATGCTTGGAAAATAAAAGAAAAAGTTTTTGCATTTTTCTTATTTTCTGATATAATACCTATAGACGTGTAAGGAGGGATTTAGATGGCTAAAGAAGGAAAGAGACAAATGAAGACTCTTGTTTGTGCAGAGTGTAAAGAAGAAAATTATAGAAAACCTAGAAATGTACAAAATACGACAGAACGTCTTTCTATTAATAAATATTGTCCAAAATGTAGAAAACATACAATACATAAGGAAAAGAAATAAAATAAGTTAACTACTTATTTTTAATTTTATTGGGAGTGAGTTTAATGATTAGTACGAATGATTTAAAGAACGGTATTACAATTGAAGTAGAGGGTGCTATTTATGTTGTTATGGATACACAACATGTTAAACCTGGAAAAGGTGCGGCTATTGTAAAAGCAAAACTTAAGAATTTGAGAACAGGGTCTATTATTGAGAAGACATTTAATGCAGGAGTAAAAGTAGCAACAGCACATATTGATAAACAATTGATGCAGTATTTATATACTATGAATGATGTTTATTATTTTATGAATATGGATACTTATGAGCAATTAGAGTTAGCTAAAGATACTATTGGTGATAACGCAAGATTCTTAAAAGAAAATTTAGAAGTATATATTACTATGTTTGAAGGTGAAGTATTAGGTATTGATTTACCTGATAAAGTGGAGTTGACTATTGTTCATACGGAAGCTGCAGTTAAGGGTAATACTACAAATAATGCATTAAAAGATGCAGAGGTAGAAACTGGTTATACGGTACGTGTTCCTTTATTTATTGAAGAAGGGGAAAAAATTATTGTATCTACTAGTGATGGTAAATATGTATCAAGAGCTTAGGCTCTTTTTTTTATTTATGAGTAATCTGCTTCTCAAAATGCAAATTTGAAAACTTGATATAAAATAGTTGACATACGAACAAATGTATTATACAGTATTCTCATTGGGAGGTAATGTTATGTATAGAGCTTATCGTTTTCGAATGCACCCTACAACTAATCAAGTAGAACTAATTCACAAATACACATAGAATAATTTTATCTAAGTCACAAGGAATGCAGTGTCTGTGGATATAAGAATTGGGAAGTAAAGAACTTAAGTGTTAGAAGTTGGATATGTCCAGAATGCGGAAGTTATCATAATAGGTATTATAATGCCAGTTATAATATTATGTTTGAAGGACTAAAGAAGTATATGATGGAATTAAAATAGAAAAAGAAGAAACAAAAGAAACTACGGTAGCAACTATCGGGTGTTAAGCAATCACGAAGTAGAAATACCTAGTCTGTGAAGCAGGAAACCTGGAAGGTGACGATAAATTTTCTCATTTTTGATTAAATTCTTCTTTTTCTTGCTTTAATTTGTAGTATAATATTGATGTAGATGATAGATGGGAGTAGTTATATGGCAAAAAGAAAGAGAAAAAAACAAGCAAAAAAGGGTTTTGAATATAAATTAGAAGTTTATGGACTTATTTTGTTATTGGCATCTATTTTGGGAATTGGTAAATATGGACCAGTTGGGAGAATGATTTCTTCTTTTGCTTTATTTTTAGTTGGTTCTATTTACATGGTTTTGTTAGTTGTTTTCTTTATTGTTGGTGCCTATCTTTTGATAAAAAGAGAGTGGCCTGATTTTTTCTCTACAAAGTTAATTGGGTTATATATCTTAGTGATTGGGTTTCTTATTATTATGCACCAAGACTTTGTATTACAAAATGATGGAAATATGATGCTTATTTTTAAGGCAACAATTGACCAGCTAGTCGCAGGATTTAATGGTATTATGAATACTGGTATTTTGGAAGACTGGTATGCTGTTGGTGGAGGTATAATTGGAGGAATTTTTGCTATTTTATTTGATAAATTATTTTCTTATACTGGTATGCAAATCGTGTCTTGGGTACTCATGGGTGTAGGATTTTGTTTGTTTACAGGATTTTCAATTGTTGACGTGGTTAAAGAAAATGTTTCTAAGCAAAAAGAAAGATTTAGCCAAGCTAGAGAACGTCATGGTGAAAAACTAGGAAAAGAAGATAAAAAAGCAGTTATTATTAGTAATGGTTCTCTAGATGAAGATGAAGAAGAAGTAAAGGATAATAAGCATATTAAGATTACTAGTATTGATGATTTAAAGAAGGTGCCAGTAAAAGAAGAAGTAACAACGGATGCAGAAGTAAAAAAAGAAGTAAGTGCTCCGGTTGTTTCTAATCACGAATATCAATTGCCACCTCTTAGTTTATTAAATCAACCTAAGAAGAAACAAAAAGAGACCGATGAAGCATCTATTGAGAAAAATATTGAAATCTTAGAGAAAGTTTTAAAGGATTTTAAGATTGTTGGTAAAGTGGTAGAAGTTCATATTGGTCCGACTGTTGCTCAATATGAGTTAGAGATTGCTAGTGGAACTAGGGTTAATAAAATTACTAGTATTAATAGGGAAATAGCGTTAGCTTTGGCTAAGAAAGATGTTCGAATTGAAGCACCTATTCCTGGTAAAAATACAGTTGGTATTGAGTTTGCTAATGATGTTGCGACACCTGTTAGTTTTTATGAAATTATTAGTAGTAAACAGATGATGAATGCAATGGATAAAAAATTGATGGTTCCTCTTGGAAAGAGTATTATGGGAGATATTGGTGTTTGTGAAATTAATAAGATGCCTCATATGTTAGTTGCTGGTACTACAGGAAGTGGTAAGTCTGTTTGTATTAATGGTATTATTTGTTCTATTTTAATGCGAGCGCGTCCAGATGAAGTGAAGCTTGTAATGGTTGACCCTAAAGTTGTTGAGCTTTCTGTTTATAATGGTGTTCCTCATTTGATGTGTCCTGTTGTTAGTGATCCAAAAAAGGCAGCTGTTGCTTTGGGAAAAATGGTTGCTGAAATGGAAAGACGATATGAGACATTTAGTGAAACAAAGACAAAAAATATTGAGACATATAATGCTTATATTGAAAAGTGGAACGAAGATCATAAGAGTGATGGTGTCAGTAAAGCAAAACTTCCTTATATTGTTATTATTATCGATGAGCTTGCAGATTTGATGATGGTTGCGGCAAAAGAAGTTGAAGATTCTATTTTACGGATTACACAAAAAGCTCGTGCTGCAGGAATTCATTTGATTGTTGCAACACAAAGACCATCTACAGATGTTATTACTGGATTAATTAAAGCAAATATTCCATCTCGTATTTCTTTTGCTGTTGGATCTGGTGTTGATTCTAGAACTATTTTGGATCAGACAGGTGCCGAGAAGCTGTTAGGAAAAGGAGATATGTTATTCTTACCGATAGGAGTTAACGCACCAACTCGTATTCAAGGTTCTTTTATTACAGATGATGAAATTAAAAGAATTATTGATTTTACTATCGAGCAACAAAAAGCACAATATGATGAGTCGTTAATGAGTTTAGAGATTACAGATCATAATGTTAGTAGTGCTAGTGGTCAAGAATTCGGTGATGCAGCGAATGATGAAGATCCACTATATAATGATATTGTACAGTTTGTTATTGAAAATCAAAAAGCAAGTGCTTCTTTATTACAACGTCGTTTTAAACTTGGATATAATAGGGCAGCAAGACTTATTGATTTATTGGAAGAACGTGGTATTATTGGTCCAGCTAATGGCTCTAAACCAAGAGAGGTTTTGGTGCAGTTAGATGGTGGCGCTGAAGAGGAAGAAGCTGTTTAGTCTTTGATGAAGTAGGTTATGATGCAAATTAAAGTTATGAAAAAAGGTATTTCTTTATTGGTCAGTTGTGGATTTGTTCTTTCTATTACTGGTTGCAGTGAAAAGAAGGAAGAAACTTCTACTATTATTTCAAATCAGAATCATTCTAGTGAGGTTGTAGAAGATGGATTTGATAATTTCTTGTCCGAACGTCTTTTGGTAGAAGAACTTTTAGACCAAGGATTGATTGATGATGCTAAAAGTAAAATAAAAGATATTTTTATTCAAGGTGTTGATTTCATCTTTTATGATAGGGAAATTTCTGGTGTTACTTTTGATGAGTTGACGGATACTGCAAAGGATGCTACCATGAATCAGTTGGAACAAATAGGAGAGCTTGCCGATGGTGTATTTCCTGGTTGGAGAGAAGTTTTGACAGAGAAATATCAGATTGCTAGTGAGTTTATTTCTGATCGTTTTATTGAGGCTCTTTCTTTTATTCGCCAGTATTTAAAGGATGAAAATTATGAAGCATTGATTGAGATAAAAGATCAGATAATTGGTAATGTTCAAGAGATTAAAGATGATGTCAAAGAACATGTAAAGATTTGGTATGAGCAATTTAGAAGTGAGTAGTAACTTACTTCTTTTTGTTCCCATTTGGCTTTATTCTTGATATAATGAATAATGTAGAAAGAAGGTAGATTATGGCAACGCCACATATAGAAAGTAAATTAGAAGATATTGCGAAAGTAGTTCTTATGCCTGGAGATCCTTTACGTGCTAAGTATATTGCTGAAAATTTTTTAGAGGATGCTAAACTTATTAATACCGTTAGAAATATGTTTGGCTATACAGGTACCTATAAAGGATGTAGAGTTACTGTTTTTGCATCTGGTATGGGAGTACCTAGTATAGGTATTTATGCATATGAATTATTTCATTTTTATCATGTTGATAAAATTATTCGTATTGGGACTAGTGGTTCTTTTCATAAAGATGTTAAAATTTTAGATGTTGTTTTGTCTGAAGGAGCATACTGTAAGAGCTATTTTGATCAGTTGTTAGATAATCATGATATTAATTATATTGAAGCAAGTCATTCTTTAAATGAAAAAATAAAAAAAGTAGCAAATGATGCACATATTCCACTTCATATTGGTAAAACTATTACTAGTGATGTGTTTGATTTATATGCAGATAGTATTGATGTGTTTCGAGCTAATTTTCCAGGTGATGATTATTTGGCTGTTGAAATGGAAGCTTTTGGATTGTTTTATATTGCAAAGAAACTTGGAAAGGAAGCTAGTTGTCTTATGACAGTTGTTGATTCTTTCTATGATAAGAGAAGTTTATCTAGTGAAGAAAGAGAAAAGTCACTAGATCAAATGATACAATTAGCATTAGATGCTGCTATTCAATAAATTTAGATAAGGGGTGAAATATGGAATACGTAAAAAAAGATTTGGGATCTTTTCATCTACATTTAATTAAGACAGATAAATTTAAAACAATAACTGTACGTGTTGCTTTTCGTAGTCCGGTTGTAAAAGAAGAAATTACGATTCGTAATGTTTTGTGTGATATGTTTTTACAATCTAGTAGTAAATATCCTAGTAGAAGAGATCTTACGATTGAGGCACAAGAGTTGTATGCTGCTGATATCCAAACTTATAATTCTCGTCTTGGAAATTATAATAATTTGGATATTTATTTGTCTGTTTTACATGATAAATATACGGAGAAAGGTAATTTCTTACGTGCTTTAGAATTCTTGAGTGAAATTATTTTTCATCCTGATGTTTCTTTAAAGAAATTTTCAGAAGAAAAGTTAGAAATTGTTAAAAATACTATGAAAAGTAATTTGTCGTCTTTAAAAGAAGATGGTGCTAGTTATAGTTTGTTACGTTTATTTGAAGTTATGGATAAATCTAGAGTTTCTTCTTATCGAATGGTTGGATATTTAGAAGATTTAGAAAAGATTACTGGAGATACGTTATATCAATATTATGAAAAAATGATTCGCAGTGATATGGTTGATGTTTTTGTCATTGGTGATATTGATTTTTTAGAAATGACAAGAATGATTCGAGAGTATATTTTGGTTAAGACGGTTAAAAGACAGAGAGTTCCATATTTATTGGAAGATGTTAGACCTAGAGCGAGAAGATTGTTCTCTAAAGAAGTTGTTCATACTTCTCAGTCAAAATTATCGATTGGTTGTCGATGTCATCATTTGACTGATTATGAAAGAAATTATGCTCTTACTTTATATAATATTATTTTAGGTGGTAGTGGAGACTCTAAGTTGTTTAAAGAAGTTAGGGAGAAATATTCTTTATGTTATGTTATTAATTCGGTTCCTAATAAGTTAGATCATTTGATTTTAATTCGTGCGGGTATTGATAAGGAAAATTATCAGAAAGCATTAGAGTTGATTGATAAAAATTTACAGGATATGCGTAAAGGAGAATTTAGTGATGAAGATATTCAAGTCGCGAAAGAATATTTTTGTACTGCTTTGGATGAAGTAGAAGATAGTCCTAGTCGTATTATGGATAATTATTATATGATGGAGTTAATTGGTACAGATGATTTAGATGTTAAACGTGAAAAAATTATGGGTGTTACGAAAGCAGAAATTATGAAAGTTGCAAAAAAAGTTAAGATGGATACAGTATTTTTGTTAGAGGGTGATGGCCATGAGGAAAATTAATTTAAAGGGACTAGATTTGTCTGCTTATACAGAAAAGTTAGAAAATGGGTTAGAAGTTATTTTTGTGCCGTTTGAAAAAAAGAGTAATTATTATATTAGTTATGCTACACGTTTTGGTTCAGAAATTACTAGTTTTATTCCTCAAGGAGAGAAAAAAGTACATAAGGTTCCTGATGGAATTGCACATTTTTTAGAACATAAAATGTTTGAACAAGAATCTGGCGAAGATCCATTTGCTTATTTTTCGCAGAGTGGTACTGGTTCTAATGCTTCTACTTCTTATAATAGTACTCAGTATATTTGTTATGGTACTAAAAACTTTTTAGAAAATTTACGTTATTTAATTCAATTTGTTAATGCTCCTTATTATACAGATGATAATGTAGAGAAAGAAAAGGGAATTATTGCTGAAGAGTTAAAAATGTATGCAGATTTACCAGATGTGCAGTTGGAGTCAAGATTGAGAGAAAATATATATCATGTTCATCCTAGACGAGTAGATATTGGTGGAACAGTTGATGAAATATATAAAATTACCAAAGAAGATTTATATTTATGTTATCGTAATTTTTATAGTCCTAGCAATATGTTTTTACTTGTTGTTGGAAAATTTTCTATGGATGATGCTATGAGGGTTATTCATGAAGAGTTAGATAAAAGAGAGAATATAGAGGGTGCTAGTGTTGCTCCTATTAAGGAGAAAAAAACAGTTCGTAAGAAAGAAGATAGTTTTACTAGTAATATTCAAGTTTCTAAAATTGCTTTTGGATTAAAAGTAGATGTTCATTCTTTAGGTGAGTATGATGATTTGGAACTAGATTTATATTTAATGATGTTAACCACTATGCTCTTTGGTTCCTCTTCTTTATTTAGAGAACGTGCTCGCAGTGAAAAATTGTTTAATAATTTCTATAGCGATTGGGATAATACAAAAGATTATAGAACTTATATGATTTTGGCATCTACCAATCAACCAGAAAAGTTGATTTCAAAAATTAAAGATGAATTTTCTAACTTAGCATTAGACGATGCAATGTTTCAACGAATGAAAAAGGTTTGGATTGCAAATGAAGTAAAGATGGCAGATTATATTGATTCTACCGTTAATAATATTTATGATGATCTTATTCGTTATCATAAAGTAATTCCTAATAAGGTAGATGTTATTCGTAATATGAATATGGAGACATTACAGGAGATTGTCTCTCATATAGATTTTCATAATACGAGTGTTGTTGTTATGAGACCACGAGAAGAAATTTTGTAAATATCTATACTTAGCTTTGGCTGAGTATTTTTTTTAGACTTATTTAGAAAATAAATATCATACTTTTATTAATTTTACTTAATGTTAAGTCTAGTTGACAAATTTCCATGTTCTTTTGGTAGTATGCAACTGAAATTTTTTATATAATTATTTTGAGGTGATAAAAATGACTTTGGGTGAGAAGTTGTTAGAATTAAGAAAGAAGAAAGGGCTGTCACAAGAAGAGGTTGCTGATTTATTGCATGTTACTCGCCAGACTGTTTCCAAGTGGGAGACAAACCAAAGTACACCTGATTTTGATAAAATTGTTCCTATTTGTGAGCTATATGAGATTTCTACAGAAGAGTTGTTTAGAAATGACATGGGATCTACTGTTCTAAAACAAGATGATACTTTTTCAAATTATAATGAGCAGCAAGAGAAGTATCTTCATAAGAAAGCTTTTTTTACAACGTTAGCGGTTATGTTATATATATTATCTGTTGTTGTGATTATTTTCTTTTCTACTATATTGCGTAGTCCTATTGTTGGAGTATGTGTTTTCTTTTTGGTAATTGCTATTGCAACTGGAATGTTAATTTATATTGAAATGACGAAGCCAGTTACTAATGCTTTGGAAAAGAAGAAAGTATATCGTAAAGAGGATCGATTATATAAGCAAATTACAAGTGTTTTAGCATTATTGATATTAGCTATTTATTTAATTATTAGTATTTTAACAATGGCCTGGGCCATTACATGGATTTTATGGATTGTTTATGCACTTCTTACAGAAATTATTAAACTTGTATTTTCTTTGAAAGGAGTGGAGATTCATGATGAAGACGACTAAGAGAACAACAATTTTCATGATTGTATTATTATCTATTTTATGTATTATTTTACTTGGATTTATGATAGCTGTTATGTGTGGAGTTCTCCCTATATGGAAATTTAACTTTCAGCAATCAAAGACAAGTAGTCGGCTTGCTTATGAAGAAGTGTTTGATGGAGGATTTCAAAAGATAGATATTGATTTATCTTATGGTGATATTCAGGTAATGCCATCAGAAGATGAATTTGTTCATGTTGCTATTTATAGTGAGAAAGATCTTTTTGATGTTAATGATACTAGTACTTTTCTTTCTATTCAATTCCGTGAAGAAGAAGGGTTTCATTTTTCATTTTCTCGAGAAAAAGATTTGGTTTTATTATACCTTCCTTTAGATTATGATAATTTAGTTTCTCTTTTTGTAGATGGTGGAGATGTTTTGGTTTCTGATTTTTTAAATGCTAGTTTTGATGTTACTATGAATATGGGAGATGCTACTATCGGCAAGATAAATACTTTATCTATTGATAGTGATATGGGTAATATTTCAATTGATACAGTTGCTAGGTTAACAGTGTCACAAGATATGGGAGATATTGAGATAGATTCTATTACCGAAGAAGTGTTTATAAAAAATGATATGGGTAATGTTGATATTTTAAATCTTTCTTTGAAAAAAGATTCTAAAATTGAACTTTCTCTTGGCGATGTTCAAATTGATCATGTTGATAATGTTTATATTGATGCTTCTGTTGATTTAGGAGATATTGATATTACGAAAAATAATCGTAAAGCTTCTTATACTTTGACTATAGAAAATGATATGGGAGATATTACTGTTGAGTAATTTTTCTTTTGGGTAGAAAGATTGATTTTATCAGTCTTTTTTTAGACTTTATAAATATTGGTTGACATATAAATCGATGCATTATACGATAACTTTATTAGATGGGGTTATTGTATAAATTTCATTATCTTTGTATGTATTGAATGAATAAATCAATAGATTAAAAGTTTTTGTGAGTAAAATAAAGTAAATATAATGTAAAATTTCCTAAATAGGGTATCGTAATAGAAATTTTACTATTAGTTATCATATTATGTTTGAAGTAGTAAAAAAATATATGATAGAATTAGTGTGGAGCAAAGAAAAAATAGAATAAAAGATTGAGGTGATTGGGATGCGAAAGGTTGCAATTATTGGAGCAGGTGCTGCGGGAGTGGTGTGTGCTATTTGTGCGTGTAATAAAAATAGAGAGGTAATATTATTTGATAAAAATCCTTATGTTGGGAAAAAAATTCTAGCAACAGGAAATGGTCGTTGTAATTATTGGAATTCTGATCAGCTACTTGTACATTATCATAGTAATAATGAAGAGTTATTGCCTGATATTATTACGGAGAAATTAGAAAAAGAAGTATTATCTTTTTTTGATTTGTTGGGTGTTGTTCCTATTATTAAAAATGGATATTATTATCCTTATTCTAATCAAGCTAGTAGTATTCGGGATTTATTGGAAGAAGAAGCAAGAAGACGCGGAGTTATCTTCTCTTTTAATACAGAGGTGTTAGATGTTTTTCGAGAAAAAGAGCAGTTTGTAATTTTGACGAAAGATGGAAGAGAATATTTTGATGACTTAGTTATTGCGACTGGATCGAAAGCAAGTCCTAAAACTGGTTCTACTGGAGATGGGTATCGTTTTGCTTGTCAATTTCGGCATCATCTAGCCCCGGTTAGGCCAGCTCTTGTACAACTTGTAAGTGATGGGAAATTTTTAAAAAAATGGGCAGGTGTTCGGACGAGTTGTTCTGTTTCTTTATATAGTGATGGATGTTTTATTCGAAAAGAAGAAGGAGAAATTCAGTTAACAGATTACGGAGTTAGTGGAATTTGTGTTTTTAATCTTAGTCGCTTTGCAACACAGTTTTTAATGCAGAAAAAAGCAGTGGAGTTAAAGATAAATTTTTTTCCTTTTTTAGATGGATTGTCAGAAGATGAGCAAATGCATTGGTTTATTGAACGAAGTAGAAAAATTTCTTTTGGTACGATTGTTCATTTTTTAGAGGGAATTCTTCCTTATAAGCTGATTTCAGTACTATTGGATTGTGCTTTTATTTCTTCTAGAGATACTTGGTTTGACTTATCAGATGAAAAACAAAGAAAGTTGATTTCGTTAATTTTACAATTTCCTTTGCCTATTTTTGCATCTAAAGATTATTCTTCTGCACAAGTTTGCAGTGGTGGAGTTTTACTTAGTGAAGTTTCTTCTTGTTTAGAGTCTAAGATAGTACCACGTCTTTATTTTGTAGGAGAAGTCTTAGATGTTGATGGGGATTGTGGTGGATATAACCTAGGATTTGCTTGGATGAGTGGATTATTGGTTGGCAAAGTGATTGGAGGGTTAGAGAATGATTCGGATGCGACAAATTAAACTTCCCTTGGGGCAGGAAGATTTCTTAAAAGATGTAATATGTAAAACGTTACATATTGAAAAGGAAGAGGTTTTAGATATTCTTATTCAACGAAAATCTTTAGATGCTCGTAAAAAAGAAAATATTCATTATGTTTTTGAAGTGGATGTTTCAGTTAGAGATGAAAAAAGAGTTTTACGAAAGAGTGCTTCTCGTGATATTTTTTTGGCACCAAAGGAAATATATCAGTTCCCAGAATATGGGAAAATGAAAATGAATGGGCGCCCTATTATTGTTGGGAGTGGTCCTGCTGGTCTTTTTTGTGCTTATTTGTTAGCAGAACATGGATATCGTCCTATCATTATTGAACGTGGCGATAAGATGGAGAAAAGAATGCAGGATGTTTTAAAATTTTGGGAAACTGGTAAATTAGATCTTAATTCTAATGTTCAATTTGGTGAAGGTGGTGCGGGTACTTTTTCTGATGGTAAATTGAATACTATGGTAAAAGATAAGTTGTTTCGTGGTAAAAAAGTGTTTGAAATTTTTGTTAAACATGGAGCACCAATGGAAATAATGTATTTGCAAAAACCACATATTGGCACAGATTTACTTCGTGATGTTGTTGTAAATATTCGTAATTCTATTTTGCAATTAGGAGGAGAGTTTTATTATTCTTCTTGTCTTACTGATATTTTTGTGGAAGATGACCGAATTTGTGCTATTGAAATAAATGGAGCAAAACGTATTTTATGTTCGGTTGTTGTATTGGCAATAGGTCATAGTGCTAGGGATACTTTTTCTATGCTATATAATAGAGGTGTTTCTATGGAGGCAAAACCTTTTTCTGTTGGTGTTCGAATTCAACATCCTCAAGAGATGATTCAATATAGTCAATATAAGACTTTAGATAAAAGACTTCCAGTTGCAGATTATAAGCTTACATATACTACAGAAAGTGGAAGAGGGGTATATTCTTTTTGTATGTGTCCAGGTGGATATGTTGTGAATGCTTCTAGTGAGGAGAGAGGGATTGCTGTTAATGGGATGAGTTATCATGCTAGAGATAGTAAGAATGCTAATAGTGCTTTGGTTGTAAATGTTAGTCCTGATGATTTTGGTCATCATCCATTAGATGGTATTTCTTTTCAAAGAAAGTTGGAAGAAAAAGCCTTTTTAGCTGGATGCGGTAATATTCCCGTTCAGTTATATCAAGATTTTAAAAATAATATTTCATCATCTTCTTTTCAAAAAGTATTACCTGTTATAAAAGGACGATATCAATTTTCTAATTTACGTGATGTATTACCAGATTTTGTTTGTTCTTCTCTTTTAGAAGCTATGCCTGTCTTTGGTAAAAAAATTCAAGGTTTTGATAGAGAAGATGCCATTATGGCAGGAGTTGAAAGTAGAACCTCTTCTCCTGTTCGTATTCTTCGTGATGATACAGGTCAGTCTAATATCTTAGGCCTTTATCCATGTGGTGAGGGTAGTGGTTATGCTGGGGGAATTACTACTGCTGCTATGGATGGGATTCGTGTTAGCGAATGGATTGCTAAACAGTATGCGCCTTTTAATTCTAATTAACTCTTAAATTGTTTTTTACTAAAAAGAATTATCTAAAATAGACATCTTTTGTTTTAGTATGACTTTCATAAAGCTTGATACTTTATGATGATAATTTCTTATTATTTCTATACTAAATATACTATATTTTTCTACTTTTCACAATGAAATTTATCTTTTCCTTATGTAAAATGAGGAAAAACTCTTAGAAAAAAGAATTTTAATTAGTCAAAAAAATTGTCAGAAAATATGACAATTTTTTTCATGTTTATTAGAAATAGAATTTCTTTATTAG
>CALVTC010000038.1 GCA_944359885.1 uncultured Bacilli bacterium
AAAGGCATAAATTGCATTATACCTTTAAATACCAACATTTTTATAAAACTTGCATTTAATTATTTAACTAACTTTTTTTTAAAAAAACTGCCATTTACTCTTACAAATATGCTTTTAGAACAGAATCTGAAATTTAACTTTTCATTTCACTAAAAGTATAATTATCACTCTCTTCGGCATACTTTTGCGACAAATTGTATTGAGAAAGGGTTAGATCCAAAATCCTTAAGTGAGATTTTAGGACACTCTAATATTCAAATTACACTTTCTTTATATGTTCATCCAGATATGGAGCAAAAGAAAAAGTTTATGAATCATTCCTTTTTATGTCCTAATTTTTTACGTCAGAATTCTAGTCAAAAATAATATTTTTCCTTAAAATTATCTAATTTCTAAGGAATTTTTCATTATATATTAAATATTACGAATTTTTTAGTCAAAAAAAAACAGTTATAAAACTGAATTTTAAACTAGATTTAATTTTGCATCAACTTATGAAGTTGCTTGATAAAATCTTTACTTTTTAAATAGATTCCCGTATAGCGATCATAATAATCATCTAAAAATTGATTAATCTCTAAAATTGTAGTATCACTAACCTCTAATTTGGAAATACTTTTAATATCCACATAATAAAACATACGTAAAAGTTTGATCATTTTATCAGAAACAAGTGGCTCATTGTGATAGCAATTTCTACATAAATATCCCCCAGCAGTAGAATCTACAGTAACAATTTGTTTATCACTACCACATACACTACAACAATCAATACTAGGTCTAACACCTAAAAAGTCCAAAAGTTTAAGTTCCAAAATTTCAGTCAAAACAATAGGAGAAAGTCCTTCTTCCATTTTTACTAAAGTATCTGTTAACAACTCCAAAATAGCAACATCATCGTTTTCACGTACTACTTGAGAAGAAAGCTCCAACAAAAAAGATGCATAACTTACACGTTCTAAATCTGTAAGTAGTTTAGGAAAAGAATGAATAACATCAACGGCAGTTAATGTCGATAATCCTTCTTTTTTATAATAAATATGAAACTTTCCATAAAGTAATTTACGACTTACTCCACGTAATTTACTTTTCATATTACGACAACCCTTAGATAAAATACCAATAACACCATATTCTTTAGTAAAAACATTTAATATTTTACTAGATTCACTATAATTTGTCTCACTTAATATAATACCTTCTACACATTCAATTTTCAAAAAACATCACTTCTTCTTAACAATTGCTTGATACATTTGATAATATCTAATATCACCAGTTTTTTTAAACAATTCCCATAAAATATCTTGCATAAAATCACCTCTATATTTCTATAGTGAGATTTTATTTTTTATTTTATACAAAATTTATTCATCTTCTTCTAAACCAAGTTCTAAGAAATACTTTTCTTCATCACGCCAATTCTTTAATGTCTTAACATAAGTTTCTAAATAAACCTTTTTTCCAAGAAATTCTTCCATATCTCGCCTTGCTCTACTACCAATTTCTTTTAACATTGCTCCACCTTTACCAATGATAATTTTCTTAATATTTTCTCTATCAACAACAATAAGAACTTGCACATGGACCAAAGTATCATCCTCTTCATAATTTTCTACATAACAAGTAACACTATGAGGAATTTCTTGCCTTGTTAATTCTAATACCTTTTCACGCACAAACTCTGCCAAAATAAATCTAGTAGAAACATTTGTTAAATCTTCTAAAGAATAAATTTGTTCCATCTGTGGTAAATACTTTTTTAAACTTTCAATTAAACTATCTAAATTACTCTTCTTCTTAGCAGAAATAGGGATAATTTCCGCAAAATCATATTTATCTTTTAATTCATTAATTTTTTCTAATAATACACTTTTATCTTTAAATTGATCAACTTTATTCAAAAGTAAGAAAATAGGAACGTTTTTATCTTTAATTTTATCTAAGATAAATTCATCTCCCCTACCGAAACCTTGATAAATATCTACTAAAAATAAAATAACATCAACACCCTCAGTATGACTATAAGCTTTTTTATTCATTAAACTCCCAAGTTTATGAGTAGGTTTATGAATACCAGGTGTATCGATAAAAATGATTTGAGAAGAAGAATCATTATAAATACCCTGAATAACATTCCGAGTAGTGCCACTAACATTAGAAGTAATTGCAAGTTTCATTCCAAGCAAGCTATTAAGTAAAGTGCTTTTTCCAACATTTGGTCTACCGACTAAACTAACAAATCCACATTTCATCTTAAATCATCCTCTCCAAATGGATAGGGACATAATTGTCCTACCGTATATGAAACAACATCCCCTTTTGTAGAATAACAAAAAACTTTGGCATCACGAAAAAACACCTCAGAAATCATCTGCCTACAAACAAAGCAAGGCATTCCAATATTACCACTAGAAACCATAACATGAAGCTCTAAAAACTCATCACAACGAACCCCTGCCGTAATAGCATTAAAAATAGCACTTCTTTCGGCACAAGTACCCGCTCTTGTACTAGCATCTTCTACATTAACTCCAAAAAACTCTCTTCCATCTTTTGTAACAACACAAGCAGAAACAGGAAAGTGCGTTATAGGAACATAACTATTCTGATGTAATTTTAATAACTTATCTTTCATAATAATACCTCAATAAACTCTATAATTTCTGGTACAAAAATAATAAGACCAATAATAGCTGAAATAATTGCCATCATTAAAACTCCAGCACTGGCAGTATCTTTAGCAAGTTTAGCAAGTGGATGAATATCAGGAGATGCCAAGTCAACAACATACTCTATTGCCGTATTAAAAAACTCTGCCATCAAAACAAGACCAATTAAAATTAAACACACAAGCCACTCCAAATAACTAATCTTAAAAAGAAAGCCACATATAACAACAATAACTGCAATTACAGTATGAATTTTTAAATTCTGTTCTCCCTTATAAGCTTCTGCAATACCAAAAGAAGCATAACGAAAACTATCGATCAATCTCTTACGATCTAATACAACATACTTTTTCTTATCGTTCGATTTTGCACTCATAAAGCACCTCCTCCTGAAGAGCAAACATCACATCTTCCTCTTCCTTTGTCATATGATCATATCCCAATAAATGATAAAAACCATGAACAGCTAAAAAACAAAGTTCGCGAAGTAAAGAATGCCCATACTCCTCAGCTTGACTAATCGCCTTGTCAATAGAAATATAAATATCACCTAATACTCTTTTTCCCTCCGGACAAACCATATCCTTCTCATCTTCCAAAGCAAAAGTAATCACGTCTGTTTCTCTATCAATATGACGATAATTCTTATTAAGTTCATGAATATAATCATTATCAACAATAATAACATTAAAACTAACATTTTCTAACTTTTCCTTTTTCATCGCATACTCTAAAACCTTTTGAACAGTTTCTAACTCTTCTATCTCTTTATCTGTCTGATTAAATATTTCTAATTCATTCACTTTATCACCCTCTACAACAATGTAATTAAACCAATTAATAAAACAATCGCTATTATATTCAAAAACAAGTCACTTTTCAATACATCTGGCAGCCTTTTACCAATCTTACACAAACCATAATAGCAAAAAAACCCTAAAATACCACCAAGTAAATTCAACAAGATATCATCAATATCAAAAACTCTACCAATTACCATTTGTACTGTCTCTATCGAACAAGATGCTATCAAGGTAAGAATAACAGGTAACCATACTTTTTCACATTTTAAATAATAACTAATAAAAAATCCAAAAGGCAAAAACAAAAGCATATTACCAATCACATTCTTTATAAAAAGTCGACTTCCAAAGTCATACCGAAAAATCTCTTTAAAAGGAATAAAATTATTACTAGACCAACTGACAGTATCTTGAAATGTTACCACTTGGAACAAGCAAAGAACATAAATAATAAAACAAAGCATTAATAAATCTTGATACAATACAAACTTACAATGATTTTTTAAGATATAAGCAATACGAAAAGAAATAATAATAATGCTAGAAATTAAAACCATAGGCCATGTGAAATTAACAACTCCCTGAATAGTAGACGAAAGTGGTCCAAACATGTCTACTCCTCCTCCCTTTGGTTCTCCTTTTCAATATCAATATTCTCAATATTTACAGTATCTGTAATATCCTCTTTTACTCGAAAGAACACTTCTACTATTATTTTACTATCTTTTTCATACTTTTTCAAAATTTTTTTAGAAATCACTTCATCCTTTTTAGAAAGTTTAAGATTAAGTTTTTTTAAAGCTAACGAATAAGCAAACGAATCTACATTATCTAATGTATATTCCTGATCAACTACTTCGGTTTCTAAATAAGTAGAAAATAAAAGTTGAATAGGTAAAATCCTAGATTTTAAAATAGAAATACTTTTTTTCTGATAAGTATCATAATGAGAAAATAAGTGATAATCATGATTTAGAAATTGAACTTCTAACTTATGTTTCTTTTTACCAGTTACCGTCTCCTCATGATAATGTTTAGGAATTTCTAAAGTAACCTGATACCAAACTTCTCCAAACACTTCTCCCTTAGCACAACGCTTACTAACAATTTCTTCTTTATTATAAATAAGACCACTAATAATAACATCACCTTTTTGAACATAATCCAGTCTTTTTTTAACAACTTCTCCTTCTTCAGCATGAATTTCTAATATCATCGCATCTTTTTTAGCAACAATATTTTGAGCAGTACACTCATTTTTTTCTTCATTTTTCTTTCTTTCTTCTACCCGAACAACATACTTAGTACCAACCTCTTCTATTTCTAACCATTCTATTCTTTCTGTTTCTTTTTCTAGTATTTTAGAAACAATATCTTCCTTCTCTTGATAACTTACTTTAAAATGAAATTTTTTAATTCCAAAATCTTCTAAATCTTGATAGATAATATCCCGAATTTCACTACTAGAATGAACCACTTCTACTTCAAAAGTAATATGACTAAGAAAAAAAACAACACCTAAGAACAGTAAAATACCCAATAAAAAAATAAAATATTTATGAGCCAAATACTTTAATTTTACCAATCCATAACGATTCAATACTGTAATACGATAACTCGTCTTAATTTCTTTTATTCTCTCAAAGTCTTTCTCGTTAACAACTAAGATAAGTCCAAGAGAATTTTCTTCTTTTTGATAAATTAAAATATGCATACTAATTAGTAAAGATAAAAAGTATTGTGTATTTTTTCCCTGTATTAAAATACGATAACGATTATTCATAATGAACCTCAACACCTTCTATCTCTCCAGCAACTAATACTTCACTTTCAAGTAATCTTTGTAAAGTAAAATTTTCTCCTTTTACCACTACTCTACCAAAATTAGTAGAAAAAGAAACTCTACTTTCTTCCAATGACAAAATTTTAATAAAATTAATTGCGAGAAATCTTTGTTCAAATAATGTAAGACGAAATTCCTGATCCAAAATATAATCTTTCACTCTAGAAAGCATATCATCACCTAATAAAAGATATGAAAAAAAAAGACTTTTTAGTCTTTTATTGTAACTTAGATTTAATAATCTCACTAACAGTTTTCATGTCAGTTTTTCCTTTTAATTTAGGACTTACTTCTTTCATAATTTTCCCCATATCTCTACTACTTTCTGGTTTTACTATAGAGAAAGCTTCATCAATAATAGCCATAACTTCATCTTCTGATAATTGTTCTGGCAAATAATTTTGTAAAATTTCTATTTCAGCCTGTGTCTTTTCTACTAAATCACTTCTACCACCTTTTTCAAACTCTGCAATTGCATCTTTTCTTTGTTTAATTCCACGATTAACAACTTCAACTAAAAGATCATCATTAATTTCACGTTTCTTATCAATATGTTCTTTATCTAAATCACCTTTAATCATACGAATCGTAGTTAAACGATCTTTATCCTTTGCTTTCATTGCTTCAATCATATCTTGTTTTAACTTTTCTACCATAATTTCATCTCCTTAACCATATTATACAAAACTAGAAAAAAATATTCAAATAATTATCTTTCATGACGAGAAGTATAACGATAAATTAATTCTTGAGCTCTATTTTCATTTTCTCTACCTAGCCAAAGATTATCTACACTTTGAGATAGCTCTAACCAACTTCCAGATCCTACCGTAGATTCAAAGTTTTCAATAATAGATCTAATATCACCAGATAATCTCCCATTGTTTAAAACATAATAAAAATCAGGACAAAAATATAACGGCCTCAAAAGTTCAGTTAACAAATCATAACTTTTTTTCTCAACATCGCTATTTCGATAAGAATCATAAATACGATGATATAACTGAGAAAATAAAGAATCTTCTATCTCGAAATGAGAACCAAAAAACAAAATATTATCCATAATTTCTTCTTGCTGTAACGAGTTAAATGCTTCTTCCAAAAATCTACCACTAAACTGGTTTGTATCGATATTATAAAAATTAACTCCATAGCGTAAATAATGACCAAACTTAGAACCAATGAGAGAAGAATTAATTGCATGATTAACTTCATGAATACAATTAATCAACACATGATAAGCATCATTCATAATAGAAGGATCAATATAGATAGTAACGTAATTAGATGGCAAAAAATACTTTTTTAAAAAAGGAAAAAAAGAAGTAATAACAGGATAAGTAAAAGAAGAATATATAGTAGCAGAGTTTTTCTCATCTGTAGAATAAACATTATAATCAGTCTCTTGAAAACGAGTATTTTGAAAAACATCCAAAATCAAATCTTGATATTTACTACCATAATAAGTAAGCATTGCAGCAAAAGTTAAATATTGATATTCCAAAAGAGAAGTACTATTATCTTTCGAAGAAATTGTATTAATCACTTCTTTACTATAATGGAATAAATCCTGAACCTCCTCACAACAAAAAGACTTAGTATGATTCATCATACCATAAAAAGAATATTCACCCATAAATCCCCCTCGATTTCATACAAACTAATAAAAGAAAAGAGACCTTAGTCTCTATTATCTTTACGATTTCTTCTTCTTGAATTTTTAATTCCTTCTTTTTTAGCGGCTCTTCTTGCTACGCCTGGTTTGATATAAGATTCACGCTTTTTGCACTCTGAAGGGACACCGTCTCTAGCTACTTTTTGTTTGAATTTTCTTAGTGCTAAATCCAAATTACCATTTTTAACTGTTACTTGAGTTGCCATCAATTATCCCTCCCTTCGCATTAACTACAAAGAATTATATCAGACCTTTCCTTATATTTCAACATTTTTTCCTTATTTTTTTTGAAAATTCTTAAAATATAATACCAAAATACCCAATAAAATACGATAAAAAGAAAACTTTTACTTAAAATCATTATTCTAAAGGGCATAAATTTCCCTCTGCTACTCTTCGAATCGCACTCCCAACACTTCTACCAGCATCCATTAATAATTTAATAATATTACAAAAAGCATTAATTACAGTACCAGAAATACTATCTCCTCCAATAACAGAATCTAACTCAACAGACTGAACCATTTTCATTTTTCACACGGACTAGGATTAGTAATGCCCTCAAATACTCCAGCAAGGAATACAATAAAAGCAGCAACACCTACTAAAACCCATCCAGAGACACCTCCTTTCACATTTTCTAATTCAAAAACATCAACAACTTTCAATTTATCCTCCTCTCCAAATGTCAAAAAACAAAGAGAAAAAAGAAACCTTATCCTGATAAACACCTAATAAAATAGTATCATTTTCTTGATATTTATCTAAAGTTACATCTAAAAAAATTTGGTGATACCACTTATGATTAACTTTTTGTATTTTTTGATTAACATGATTAATATCAAAGGTACATTTTTCTCCATCAATCATCAACACTTTATTCTTATAAAACCAATCTAATTGTTTAGATGATACCATAAGCATTACTTGTTCCGAAGATATAACAACACCAGATAACATCTTATACTTTTTAATACTACAAAAACAAGCACTCATAAA
This sequence comes from uncultured Bacilli bacterium, assembly GCA_944359885.1. Lineage (GTDB taxonomy): Bacteria > Bacillota_I > Bacilli_A > RF39 > UBA660 > Faecimonas. The sequence continues at coordinate 7,993 of CALVTC010000038.1, forward strand.
TAAGATAAATATTAAAAACAAAATAAAAACAACAAAACAAAAATAAACCGCACCAAACATCTCATAACTCTTAGATTTCATAAATAGAACCCTTCTCCAAGCGATATCTAACATCATATAATTCTAAGTGTTGCAAGCGATGACTAATAACAATAACAGTTTTATTTTCCAAATAAGAAAAAATATTTTTTAGAATTTCTCCTTCCTGTCCAATATCAATTTGATGAAATGCTTCATCAAAAATATAAATATCACTATTTTTAAGTAATGCTCTAGCAAGTAAAATTTTTTGTCTTTCCCCACTACTAAAATTAAATCCATTTTCTTCTACAATACTCTGATATCCAAGAGGCAATTTTTCTATTAACTCTTCTAACAAAACAAGACGACTAACTTCTAAAAGCTTCTCTTGATCTACATCTCGATTCAAAGTAATATTGTATAAAAGTGTATTAGAAAACAACAACTCGCCTCCCGTAACATAAGAAATTCTACTACGAAGTAACTCTAGATGAATATGATTAATATCAAAGTTTCCAATTCTCACCATGCCATAAGGGACTTCTAAATAACGCATCAAAATCTTCACCAGACTACTTTTCCCTCCTCCAGAGCGTCCTGTTAATAAGACCTTAGATCCAGAAGGAATAATCAAAGAAAAATCGCAAAATAAAGATAAAGAAGAATATTTAAAAGAAAGATTAGAAAAAATAATATCTCCATCTAACTTCATCAACTGATAATAATTACCACCATCATAATTTTCACGAAACAGCGTAAATAAATCTTGAATTCTAGATATAACAAATGGAATCTGATAACTATCAAAAAAGAATGAAAGAAATCGTTCAGCACAACCAATTAAATAATGAAAAATATGTTGACAAATAAAAAACTGAGTAACTACAAGTTCTTTCTGAATTAATAAATAAGCACCTAATCCATAAAAACAAAGATACATAAAATAGTAAAAAAACTGTTTAAAACTATCCTCTAACAATAAAACCTTCTCCAACCGATACCCCCGAGATAAATAAGTTTGATACTCGTTCTTTAATTGCTCTAAAAAGTCATACTCCAAATGTAGTCCTTTTACTGTATCTACATTTTGAATCGTCTCTATAAATAAAGACTGAACAAAATCACCTTTAACCAAAATTCTTTTTTGCAATTTTTTCTTCGTAAAGTAAAGAAAAATTCCCAGTCCAAAAGAAAGAAAAAAATAACTAAGAAATAAAACCAATAATCCCCAATGAATACGAAACAATAAAAATGAAAACAACAAAAACAAAAGAAAATCAGTAACTAGCGTAGTAAATAACTGTAGAATAAAATTCTTAACTTTCACAACATCTTGAACTCTTTCTACAACTTCTCCAAGCGTTCTATTCTTAAAAAATAAATATGGAAGTAAGAGAATTTGTTGATAAACATAAAATATTAATTTTTCATCAAACAATAAACTGAGTTTTATGAAAACAAAATTTTTAAGAAACCGAAACACTAGATAATTTAAATAATAAAGTAACAGAAAGAGGCTAATGGTTATTAGAGATGAAATGACAGAGCCTTTAACCGAATAATCAGCTAGATATTGAAAATGGAAAGCTGTTACTAATTGAGAAAAAACACAGAATAAGGATGAAATCAAAATAAGAATAAGAAAAAATCGATATTCTTTACAAAAACTTTTAATAAACAAAGACAATGTCTTCTTTTCATAAAAAATAGGTAGTGTCTTAACAGGAATCAAATAAAGAAAATATCCACTAGAAAGCATTTGAAATTCACTATAAGATAAACATACTTTTCCTTTAGCAGGATCCATTAAAGTAATCAATTTCTTTTTAGCATCCATTTGATAGATGACAACAAAATGTTGATATTTTTTTTGATAAATGATATGGGCAATGCATGGAAGGCGAGAAGAATCAAGGTGTAAAACATCGCCTTTCACGCCTTCACCAGAAAATCCAACATTTCTAGCTGCCTCTAACAACTGATAGCAAGAAACTCCAGATTTTGTGGTACCTGTTAACTCTCTTAAATACTCCTTCGACACATCTCCCCCGTAATATCGAATAATAGATAATAAGCAGCAAACACCACAATCTTTATTTCCATCCTGTAAAACAACTTTCAATAATTCTCTCACCTCCATTTATATTATTGGAAAAATAAAAGAGAATTTTTTGAAATTGACAGAAAAAGAAAAATAAAATATAATATGATACCGTAAAAAGGAATGATAGAAAATGTTACAAGGAAAAAACAAAAAATTACTAGAATATTTAATAAATTATTATGATTTAAGTTTAATTGATAAGGCCTATTTCATGGCTATAGCAGAGGATATTATCTCTCATCCAGAATTTCAAAAAAGAATGGATAATGAAAAATATCCCCATCATAATACTACTAGCTTAGGAGAACACATTATTAGTGATGCCATTGTGACTTATAAACTTACTCAGAAAAAAAATTATAATGAACAAGAACAAAAGCGCGCAGTAAAAATTGCTCTATTTCATGATTTATATGAGTTTCCATGGCAAAACTCAACCATTATCAAAAACTGTACCACTAATAAACATAGATTTACTCATCCAATAGAAGGAGCAATCAATGCTGCTACATGGTACCCAGAACTATTTAAAGAAAAAGAATCTGCAGAGATTATAATAGATGGTATTATTCATCATATGTTTCCATTCCCTGTAAGAGTATTAAATAAAAAAGATGCCCAATTAAATAATCAACAAAAATTTGAACAATTAGACCCAAGAATCAAAGATTTAATTATTACATCTAGTATGAGATGTCAAATTGGTAATATTTCGTTATGCCCAAGTAAATTTAAAGAAGGAAGAATTATAAGCAAGGCAGACAAAATTGTTTCACAGGAAGAAGATTTAACATCTTGGAATGGACTAATTGCTAGCGTTACAAGAAAAAACAAAAAATTACAAAAATAAACTGCTACAACAATTTCTAGCAGTTTTTTTATTTATGCAATTGTGACTGTTCCTGGTTTATTAACATCACTAAGTCTTGCCTCTATAAAACTCTTCGCAGTACTATCTTTTACTATTATTGTTATATTAGTACTAGAAATACTTCCACTTGGCATCATAAGATCATATTCTGTTGCGTTAAATACTGCGTTACGCATATCGATATAAACTAAATTAGAACAACCACTAAACATATAAGTCATTGATTCTACTTTACTAGTATCAAACATACTCAAATCTAAACTAGTTAAATTACGACAAGTATTAAACATATTTCTCATCGTTGTAACATTACTAGTATCCCAATTATCTCCGAATGTTATATTTTCCAAATTAATACAACTAGCAAAAGTAGAATACATATTAGTAACATTAGAAGTATTCCAAGTGCTTACATCTAGACTTTTTAGGCTACTACACGAACCAAACATCTGTTGCATATTAACTACATTTGAAGTGTTAAATTTTGATACATCTAAATTAGTTAAGCTACTACAGTCTCTAAACATTTGGGACATATCTGTGACACTTGAAGTATCAAATTTTGAAACATCTAAACTAGTTAAACTACTACAGAAAGAAAACATATATTGCATATCAGTTACCTTACTTGTATCAAACTTGGAAACATCTAAACTGGTTAATTGATTACATGCTCTAAACATATTAGACATATCCACCACACTTGAAGTATCAAATCTAGAAACATCTAATGTTTCAAGCTTCTCACAATTATAAAACATACTACTCATATTAGTTACCTTACAAGTATCAAAATAGTTTGGTAAACCATACTTGGTTAAAACTAAGTTAGTTAAACCAGTACAACCATTAAACATATTACTCATATTGGTAACATTTGAAGTATCAAAATTAGATACATCTAGACTTGTTAAACTACTACATCCACCAAACAGCCTCTCCATAGCTGTTACTTTTGACGTATTAATACTCGACAAATCTATACTTTCTAATTTACTACAGCCATAAAACGTTAAAGTCATATTAGTTAAACTATCAAAATCGCCACCAATATTCAAATTAGTTAAGTTACTACATCCTTGAAACATTTGAGACAAAGTAGCCACTTTTGAAGTATTTAAAGTACTCAAATCCAAATTTTCCAAACTAGCACAATTATAAAACATTGCCCACATATTAATCACTCGACTTGTATCCAAATAAGTTAAATCAACAGATGTTAAACTAGTAAAGTTATAAAATAAAGCACTACAACTGCTTGCTATTACTCCTCCTCTTCCTCCGATTGTTACCTTATATCCTCCGCTTCCATCATCTTCGATGTAAGCTATGACACTTTGGTCCTCTGCTTCTGACACATCCCACCATTCTATTGCATTACTTGAAATATCCGTGTTATCTTTTGTTACAACACTAGTTACTTTGGATTTGTATTCTGAACTATGATAATCTTCTGTAGAAGTGCCATTATATTCTTTCATAATAGGGTCTCCTTGTTCACTTACTACTCCGTCCATCGATTTAGATATCGTTAACTTAGACCACTTTGCTCGAATGACTACATCACTCTCTGGCATAATGAAATAATCTTTGTTTACCTTGGTAACCCCATCTGTTACTATTTCCCATCCTTTAAACTGATATCCACTACAACTTGCTTCTTCTTCCGATATAGATACTGTATCAAAGACAAAGTATGTCTCTGACTCAGGTACATTTTCTACACTACATTCATCAGGTGCATTTCCTTCATAGATTACTTCATAAGTATTAGATATCCTCGGTACTGCCATACTTGAAACACTCTCATCTATACCATTGATACTAGATATCACTTGTTCTTG
>CALVTC010000039.1 GCA_944359885.1 uncultured Bacilli bacterium
TTTCAAAATTTCACTTTTGTGAAATCTTTTTGGCATGGGTTTCTTTCCAATTTATAACAAACTATTAAAATTTATAAAATTACTATTGACTTTTAATAGTTAGTCTCCTTAACATTTATTTTTGATAACTTATGTTATCGTTATTACTATATCATATTTTCTATTATAAATAAATATCTTCCTTTTTTATTTTTTCCACAAGTTATGTGGATATTCTTTTTTTCTTACTAATTCTCTAAGCACTTTTTTTACAAATTCCTTATCTTCTTTATAAGTTACTCCGTACCATTTAGCAGTTGTAGTAATTATGTCTATTTGTTTATTTTCTTTTTTTATACATTTGTCTAATACACTAGGAATTTGATATTCTATCTTCTCTAAATTCTTTTTGTTTTCTTCTAGAAAGATGTAAAATTCTTTTTCTAGTATAGAGAAAAAGTCTGGTGAAAATAATAGTAAATTCATAGATACTGGTGTTTTTTCTGGTATCATTATTTTGTCCTTTGAGTCTAATGGATAAGCAATGATTTTATTTTCTATTTTTTCTACTTTACATTCCATAATTTGTTCTAGTTTGTTATTTTTACAAGTACAGACTCCTCTTGTACAGGCACCAGTTGGACTTAAAGTATTTTCTACTTGATAGGCAATCATTCCGTAGTGATTTTCTTCCATCTTATCCAAATAATTGCTTGCATCTTTTAGCGCTTGATAACCATAGAAGTCATCGGCATTTATTACAGCAAATGGGTCTTTTACTTTGTCTTTAGCGCAAAGAATTGCATGAGCAGTTCCAAGAGGTTTTTTTCTATCTTTTAGAAGTTCTTGATATTTAGAAGGAACCATCTTCATATCTTGAAATATATATTCTGTCTTAATATTTTGTTCTACTCTTTTACCAATGGTGTCTTTAAACATTTGATAATTTTCTTCTTTAATTACAAAGACTACTTTAGTAAAACCTACTCTTTTGGCATCATATATTGAATAATCAATAATAAATTCTTCACTTGGGCCTACTGGTTCCATCTGTTTTAAACCACCATATCTACTTCCCATTCCAGCAGCTAATATTAATAAGGTCTTCATCTTTTATTCCTTCCATAGTTTTTCTGGATATGTTTTTTCTTTTACTAGTTTTTTTATGGCACCAGTTACTAATTCTTTATCTTCTTTATAAGTAACACCATACCAGTTTGCCGTAGTTTCTAATACATCTACTGTAGTTTTTCCTTCTTCTACTAGTTCATTTAATACAATTGGAATTAAGTATTCACAAGATGATAAATTAGCTTGATTTTGGTCTAAGAACATTGGAAATCTTTCTTCTAATATATCAAACAAATTTGGTGTAAATAGTAAGAAATTCATAGAGGCAATAGTTTCTTTACTAGTAGTAAACTTTTCTTTACCTTCTAATGGTACTACTTCTACCATATCACCTTTTAAAGTGACACTACTTTCTGTTAGAGAAATTAACTCTTTCTTTTCATTTACATTGCACACACCTCTTTTGGCAGAACCATTTGGTGTTAATGTGTTTCCTAGACGATATGCTACTAATCCATAATGATTTTTGGGAACGTGTTCTAAATATTTAGCTGCTTGATGATAAGCATCATAGCCATAGAAATCATCAGCGTTGATAATAGCAAAAGGTTCTCCTACTTTATCTTTTGCACAAAGGATTGCATGAGCAGTGCCGAGTGGTTTAGTTCGGTCTTTTAATAATTCTTGATATTTTTCTGGAAGATTGTTATTTTGTTGAAAAACATATTCTGTTTCGATATATGGTTCTACTCGCTTTCCTATAGTGTCTTTAAAGATCGTGTAATTTTCTTCCTTGATAATAAATACTACTTTATCAAATCCTGCTTTTTTAGCATCATAAATGGAGTAATCAATAATAAATTCTCCATTTGGTCCTAGAGGTTCAATTTGTTTTAGTCCTCCGAATCTGCTCCCCATTCCAGCAGCTAATATTAATAGTGTTTTTTTCATATTTCTCTCTCTCTTTCTTTTACACTTTTGATAACTTTTTATGGTTTTTCATTAATTTTTTAATACCATGTGGGTGCTTGAAAGCTACACTTACTAAAGTATTAGTTACTTCTACTACACGTCCTGTTCCAAATGTTTCGTGATAGACATAGTCTCCCACTTGGTAGTCTACTTCTTCTTCTCTAAACATATCTTTTGTATCTATTTTTTCTTGTTGCTGTGGCAATTCGTCTACTACATTAGTTTCGATTAAATCTTTAGAAATTTCGCCAATGAATCTACTAACAGGGTTAATTTGTTCTTTTCCAAATAGTGTTCTTCTTCTAGCATTTACTAGATGCAAATCATCTTTTGCTCGTGTAATTGCAACATAGCAAAGTCGTCTTTCTTCTTCTAACTCGCTTGTTTCCATTAGTGAATTCATATGTGGAAAAATTCCTTCTTCCATTCCTACTACAAAGACATGGTCAAATTCTAATCCTTTAACTGAATGTACCGTCATTAAACTTATACGATTAGGGTCATCTTTATATTCTTCTACATCACTAATTAAACTGATTTCTAATAAGAAATCCTCTAAAGAGATAAGGCCTTCTCGTTCTTCAAATGATTTAGTAATAGACTTAAACTCTTCTAAGTTTTCCAATCTTACTTCTGACTCTAAGGTGTTTTCACTTTCTAATTCTTGGCGCATACCGGAAGCATCTAATACTTTATCAATCAATTCAGTTAATGTTAATTCTTCAGATACTTGTTTTAATTTTTCTATCATTTCTTTAAACTGTTGTTCTTTTCCAGATGATATTGCTTCATAAATACTAATTCCTTCTTCATCAGCTTTTTGTGTTAAATTTTCTATTGTTTTTAGGCCAATTCCTCGTTTTGGTGTATTAATAACGCGTAGTAAACTAACGTTATCTTTGGAATTATGTAGTAATCTTAAATAAGCAATTAGATCTTTAATTTCTTTTCTCGAATAGAAGTAGAAACTTCCTACAACACGATATGGTAGATTTTCTTTTAACATTTCTTCTTCTAGTACACGAGACTGTGCGTTGGTTCGATAAAGTATTGCAATATCTTTATATTCTACATTTCTATTTCTTAACTCCTTTATTTTTCGAATTACATACTGAGCTTCATCTTTTTCATTATAAGCTCTGTAATATTTAATTTTTTCTCCTTTACCACGAGATGTCCATAAATTTTTATCTTTTCTTTGCGTGTTATTTTTAATTACTTGATTAGCAGCATCTAAGATGGTACTTGTTGAACGGTAATTTTCTTCTAGAAGTATTGTTTTAGCATCTTTATAATCTTTTTCAAAATTTAAGATATTTTTATAATTTGCTCCTCGAAAACTATAAATACTTTGGGAGTCATCTCCAACACAAGTAATTTTTCTACTTTTGGTACTGATTAATTTTGAAAGAATGTATTGTGCTTCATTGGTATCTTGATACTCATCAATTAAAATATATTGGAAAAGATTTTGATATCTTTCTAATACATCTGGATTTTCTTTAAATAATCGAATTGGTAATAATAATAAATCATCAAAGTCTACTGAATTATTTTTTTTTAATTTTTCTTCATATTTTTCATAAACTTTTAATATTACTTTTTCATAATCACTTATTGCATAACGTTCATACAATTCTGGTGTCATCATTTCATTTTTACATCCACTTATTTTGTTTCTTATTGCTCTTGGATTATACAATTTAGGATCGTATCCTAAATCTTTTATTATTTTTTTTACTACTGTTAGAGAGTCATCACTATCCATGATAACAAAATTAGATTCATATCCTAGTTTAGCATAATTTTCTCTTAATAATCTTAGTCCAAAGCTATGAAAGGTTGAAACTTGAACTTTTTTTGCCAAATCTCCAATTAATGCATATAATCTGTCTTTCATTTCTTTAGCTGCTTTATTGGTAAATGTTATTGCCAAAACATTGTAGGGATAGGCAAATCCTTCTTCAATTAGATAAGCTATTTTTGTTGTTAATGTTTTGGTCTTGCCTGCACCAGCTCCAGCAATGATTAACAGTGGTCCATCATTATATAGAACCGCTTCTTTTTGTCTATCGTTTAAGCCTTCTATCATTTTATACCTACTTTCCAACATCATTATATCGTATTTTATAGCTTTAGAAAAGAAAAAACACTAGCTGCGTGAATGAACTTGTCAATAAAAAGTAGACAGTAAAAACTCTTTAATTGACATGTTCAGTAGCTAGTGCCTTAGTGTCTTTTTACCTTCTTTGATATAATTCTTGCAAATCTTTTATGCTAATTCTTGTGTTGTTTTTATTTTCAGTTTGTTGATGTTGATAGCTTTTTAATATTGAAAGAACACTTTTATAGTCTTCTAATGTTAATATATTATCAAAGATAGATAAATTTTCTATTTCATTTTGTTTCTTTATGTTTTGCTTTTCCTTATTTACTATTTTTGGTTGTTCTATGATATGAATGCTTTTTTCTTTTTTCGCTAATTGACTACTTTCTAATGAATCTTTCGGTTGTTTAGAGGATTTTTGTGGTTTCATAATTTTTTCATCACTTAACATAATATCTAAGAATTGTCTTTCTTCTGGAATAGGACTTGGTATATCTGTTAGATAAGTATTTTCTTTTTCTGGTAATGAGCTAGTCATATAATCGATAAGACTAGATTGTTCCTGAGTAGCTTTTTTAGATGCTTTATCTATATAAATAATAGATGGTAGTTGTGTTTTTCTAATATTATCAGGAAGCTTTTTTACTTCTTTGGTCTCTGTAATGATTATTGGTTTTGATTCTTGAACTGTTCTTGTTTTTGGTTCACTTAGTTCCACTTCTTGATTTTGTTGATAAATTCTTATTAATTTATAAATAGCTAGAAATAATATCCAGACTATAAAAATTGTACTAGATAATTCAATCATTGCCTGAGCATTTTGATTCTGATAGATGGAAGTTTGATCATATATATCTAGTTTATTGGTAACCATTATATTTATTATTAGTATTAATAGATAATGAATCACGCAAAACATTATTGTATTAATTGTTCTAATCCATTTGTTAATTTTCCTATTAAACACACTAATCCAAAGAATAATATTAGTTATTACTACTGCTGCAAAATAGATTGCTAGGTTGGGAAAATAAATTGCGATAAAGAAGTTATTCATCATGTAATCAAACAATTCAAATAATTCTTCCCGATAGAATAAAAACGATATGATTAGTATAGCACTATAAATAATTATACAAATGCTTTTACTTATTTTTTTGGTTTTTGTGCTTGTTGTAATTAATAGTATTGCTAGAGCAATTAAAATAATAATAGCTATTATAAATAGGCCTGAAGATGATGTAACATCCCCTAGGACTTTTAGTTTATCTAATAGTGATAACTTCGACATCATCTTCACCCCCCCTACTTCACTCTTTTTATTCTGATTCTACGTTGTCTAATTCTGCAATATAAATGGTCTGAGTTGTATCGTCATTGTTGGTACAAGTTACTAGTGTTAATGTTGTCTTATCATAATTTCTATAAATTGCTATTTTACCAGTTTTTGGTTGTTTATATATGTTAGTAATTTTGTATGTGTATTTTTTTCCTTTATACGTTATGTATGCTTCGTCTCCAATGCTTAATTGATATAAATCATTGAAAAACGCTTTCCAACCAGTTCCAGAATGTCCTGCTATAATGAAATTTCCTTTTTCTACATCCGGATAAGTAGAACCTTCTATTACCATGATGTTTTTTTCTACATCATTTTCTTTTGAACGCTTATCAACAAAACCTTTATTTAAATTAATTTTAGGAATTGTTAAATATCCAATATATTCATCTGTGTAAGTATCACTTTCTTCTACTATTTCTTCTTGTTCTTGTCCTTCCTCTTCTTCGATAATTTGACTAGCTATCTTTTGACTTTCATTTGATTCATAGAAGATGTTGGCCATGTAATCATAGGCATATACCTTTTTTGTTTGGATATAATTATAAGAAACAAAGAATCCCCCTGTTAGTGTCAGGATGGCCCCGGTGATGGCTATAACACTTGGAGAGATTCTTTTATTATTATATTCTTGATTTCTTGCTGTTCTTTTGAACAAATTTCATTCCACCGCCAATGATTCCAAGACCCAAAATAACTAGTATAATTGAACTTGCAGTACTGGTGTTTGGTACTGTTACTTCTTTGTAGTTTTCAATAGTAATTTGATGTGATGTATGTTGTGAATCTAATGTGAAAGTGATTACTTCATTACTCTTTTGATATCCTGCTGGTGCTTGTATCTCTTCTACTGTATAAGTTCCGTCTTCTAGTCCAGTTAATACATATGGGTCTGTTGTTGATGTAAATCTATCTACTTCTTTTCCTGTACTATCTTTTACTACGATTACTGCACCTGCAAGAGGTTTTCCAGTTGATTGGTCTATTTTTGTAATATTAACAACTCGCTCTTTTGCTTGATTGTAAAATACTACACTTTGTTCTCTACTGTTATCATCTATAGTGATTTTTGTTGGTTCTTTTGCTAACTCATAACCTTCTGGAGCTTCTACTTCTTCAATAGTATAAGTTCCGTTTGGTAAATTTTTAATTACATGTGCTGAAGTCGTAGAGGTCCATCTAGCAATTTCATTTCCAGAAGCATCTTTTAATACTAATGTAGCTCCTGCTATTGGGTTTCCAGTAGCAATATCTGTTTTGATAATTGTAATTTTTGATGTAGATATTGTTAAATCTACTGAAGTTTCTACATTTTCTTCTACTGGACTAATAATAGATGGTGTAATGTTTTGTTGTCCTTGCTTTTCTGGTTGATATTCATATGCCTTATAAACTTTACCAGTACCACTAATTTTTACTTTGATAGTTGCTTTTGTATCTGTTACTTTAGAAACTGGTGTTTGTACTCGGAATGTCTCACCTGATGAAAATGTTGTTTTTTCATTTCCATCTTTATCAATCGTTATAGTACCAGATGGACCAGATGTTACTTCTACTTTATATTCTGATAAGTTTGTTGAATTGACTGTGATTTCATCTGATACATAGTATTTTCCATCACTAGAAATTGACATTAGACTATCTGATACGCTAGCACTAACAGCTGTTTTTTGATAACCTTGTTCTTTTGCTTTTTTGGCATTTGTGACTAATTCTTTGATGTATGGTCTTAAATTATATTGGTCTTTTGCGGTTGTTTTAAAGTTATTAGAAAGATTAGAACTTCCTGTTGTATCATCTAGATACCACCATAAAGCAGTCTGAGTAATATAATAGTCTTTTAGACGCTCTCCTGTAAATGATTTATGTGGAAATCCATTTAACATGATGTAGGCAACTCCGGCATCCATTTCTCCTACCAGATTTGCTGTTGTATTTTGAGCGGTAGATTTATGAATATCTAGACAATATACATAATCACCACTGGCAGTTGTCTTTGTTGTAAAGTATGTTCCTCCAACATATGCTGGAATATTCTCTGCACTACCTAGTTGAATTGATTGTGGAACGGCATCCACCTTGGTTGTTAGTGTACAATAACCAATAACCATGATTAATACTGCTACTAGAATTTTCTTTAATTTTTTTCTCATATCGTTTCCCCCTCCAATGTGGCTATATTATACCACATAATACTCGAAAATTCAAGAGTAAGTTTGTCTCTACACTTTTCTCTTCCTATCTGCTATTATATGCTTTTTTTTGATATTTGGAAAGGGATTTTCCATATTTAATTCGGTTAATCACGATTTATGATATTTTTTATCTGATTATTTACTGTATTTCCATAGTTTTCTACACTATTTTGATAGTTTTCTGATTTATTATATTTTTCTAGTAATATATTCGTAGGTATTACAATTATTAAGGTGAGAAGCGTTGTTAATAAGATTGTTTCTAAACCATAGAAAACACTTTTTTCTTCATTTTCTAATAGAACTGATACATCTTTTTTTCCTCCCTTGGTGTATGCTAAAAATAGGGTTGCTCCTACTAGGCCTAGTCCTAAAATAATAATTACTAATACTTGTAAAAATGAAAGACTGGGATCTATATTAATAATTTGACTGATTCCATGACTTTGATAAACCAGTTCTCCATTGTGTCCAAAGGCATAATAAATAGTGTAACTGATACCAATTATAGAAATCAGTATAATTAATAGACAGATTCTAATATATTCATTTACTTTTCTTTTCAATTTATCATCTCCTTCTAAAATAAAATACACGTCTTATGTGAAAAAAACGTGTACTTTTTACTATTTATTTAATTTTTATTCATATTCTTTTTTTATTGCTTTTTCTATATAGGATTGATTAATTGGTAATATACTTATGTTACTTTCTTGTAGATCTTTTAGCAATACTTTTCTTATCTCATAATAGTTATCTTCACTATTTTGCTCTTTTTCCTCTCCTCCTAATGTCGGTTTTCCTTTAACAATTTGTGCATGATAATGATAATCTATTCCATTTCTTGTTTTATTTTTGCCTAGATAACCTAAAAGCTTTATTTCTACAGAAAATTCTTCTTTAACTTCTCTTATTACAGCTTCTTCCACTGTTTCATTTTCTTCTATCATACCACCTGGAATGGCATAATATGTTATTACTTTATTTTTTCTTTTTTTTCTTCTGTATAATAAATAAACATACTTTTCATCATCTGATAGAATGATTGCTCTAGCAGTATCTCTTCTCATTTTAACTCCTCTTTTTGGATGATGTTATCATCTATATCATAGATTGTGGCTTTCTTTTCTTCTAATATTAAATAACTAGGTCTATATCCCTCTCTCGGTAGAGAGATAGAACCTGGATTGATATAGTAATTTGTTTCTATTTTTTTTATAAATGGTATATGAAGATGTCCATAAATTAAGATGGAGTTTTCTTTCTTCCAATTACTTTCATTGTAAATATGTCCATGGGTAATATAGATGTCATGTTCTTCCATCATAATTAAACTTAAGTCATTTATAATCGGAAAATTAGATATAGTAATATCAACATCAGAATCACAATTTCCTCTCATACAAATTAAATCTTTTTTCATGGATTCTAAAAAACTTTCTACTTCATTAATATTATACCCTTCTATCATTTTATTCCGTGGCCCTATATAGTATAAATCTCCTAGAACTACTAATTTATCACAATTTAATTCTTGGAACTTTTCTTTTATTTTCCCTAAATTTGTCTTAATTCCATGTATATCTGATATTATCATTAATTTCATACTTTTCCTCCTCGTTTTTATTATAACATGATAGTATAGGTGAAAAAAGAAATTGCTTTTCTATTTTTTTTATGTTTTCGGTAATGTTTTTATTTAGTTTTTTACATAATCTACTAATGATATATATTGTTCCTACATCATTAGATGATTATTCAGTTTCTTGGAATAACCTTGAAATAGAAATAAAACAACTTATCATGCTTTTATATTGATTATATCCTTTTCTAACTGAATTTAGTATCTTACCTAATTTTGATGTAATATATGTAAACTTTCCAGTATAAAAAAGAAAGTGACTGTTACATCACTTTTATTCGAAAGATTCTAAGCATGAGAAATTATTTCACTTTATTTATGATACTCCTCTTTTTTTCTTACTATAATTTTCTAATAAGTCTATTATGAAATACATGATATAAGAGATAATGCCAAGTATCACTACTCCTGTAATTACTAAGTTAATGTTAAATACTTGAGAACCATACATAATCAAATAACCTAGTCCACTTTTTGATACTAGTAGTTCTCCCATGATTACACCGATGTAACACATATAGGGAGAATGAAAAGCATTTTAGTAAAGAACTTGCTAGAAATGGAGTAAGCATGGGAAAAGTAAGTTGTCCATTTTGTAATAGTAAAAATACGTTTAATATCTCTTATGGCTATCTAAAAGAGAAAAAGATAAAGAAGAACTATGTAGAACTAGATACTAATATCAATTATAGAAAAGGCTTTAAAAAGTATGATTTTGATGGAGAAAAATTAATTAGTCATTTACCTAATCATTATTGTAAAGATTGTGGAAAAAGATTCCAATCTAGAAAAGTTATGTACACAGTAGATATATCTGTTATTAATTTGATTATTTATATTAATGATAATTACTATAGGTATATCTTTGATTTTAGTGATAAAGAGAATCCTAGTTATACTTTAAAGGTTAACTGGTTACCTATTAAGATAAATGAACCTATTACTATTAATGATATGAATAAAATACTTTCAAGTTTTAAAAAGTATAAACCTAATCTATGGAATAGTCATTATGGGGATTCCTACAGTTATACTAAATATTATTGGATATTAAAATGTACCTATTACAATGGAATTGATTACATAAAAAATGGTAATGATAAAGTACCTAATAATTGGCATGACATTATTCAGCCATTTAAGATAATATTTAATGAAAATATTTTTGATTTAGAATCCTAAGAAATTAGGATTTTTATATTGTAAAAGAAATGGATGATAACATGGCAGTATTTAAAGTGAAGAAGTTAAGAATTATACATCTATGAGTAATGAGCATTTACAAAATAAAGAACTCAGTTTAAAAGCCAAGGGATTATTATCTTATATGCTATCTTTACCTGATGATTGGAACTATTCACTAGAGGGATTAGTATCTAATTGTAAAGAAAGCAAAACATCGATAAGAAGCACTTTAAATGAGCTTAAACAACATGGCTATTTATCTGTTGAAAAACTATCTCCAAATAAGACTGCAAGTAAAAAGATAGAATATACCTATAACATCTATGAAGAACGAGGTCTAAATCCATATATCAAAAACCAAGATATGGATAATCCACACCTTGCTTCTCAATATATAGAAAACAATACACAACAAAGTACTAATAAACAAATTACTAATAGACTAATTACTAAAGAACAAATAGATAAAGAAGATAAAGAAAAACAATTGATTTGTTCAAAATAAAATGATAGTATATATATTAATTTGTATAATTTTATTTATAGGTAAGTTTTTACGGTGGAGGAGGAAATAATGGTGTCTCCTCCTTTTTTGTAATTACTTATTTAAAAACTAAGGCGGGTTTTGTTTATGAATTTAGTTCTAAGTGGACCAAGTGGTTCTGGAAAGGGCACAATAACTGAATTATTACTACATGATAGGAGATTTAAAAAATTTATCACTTGCACTACCAGAAATCCTAGGGAAGGAGAAAAAAATGGGATTGATTATTACTTTTTGAGCGAGGAACAGTTTCAGGACTATGTAAACAAAGGAGAAATATTTAACATAAAAGAATACGGAGGCTATCATTACGGTAGTTTTGAAGAGAATATTGACGACATTAAAACAGACTCTATAATGATTTTTCAACTAACTCCAGATAGAGGTCTAGAAATGAAAAGAAATAATCCTAATACATGTCTAATTTTACTTTTACCACCATCAGCCAAAGAACTTAATACAAGGAGAAAAAACAGATCATCAAAAAGAATTGATGATGACATTTTAAATTTAGAAATAGCTAAAAAATACGATTTTGTAATAATTAATGACAATTTAAAAACTGCAGTTTTAGAAGTTTTAAATTGTATAAATCAATTTAATAATAAACAAGGTGCTTATAACGGAATAACAAACAAAGAGGAATTGATTGATAAATTCATTATGGATTTAAAAACAACGAATCTATCCTCAAAAGTTGAACGTGTTTTCAGTGGTAAAGTCGCCGAGGAATGGGATAACAAGTCAAGATTTGTTACTTATCATGGAATCAAAAATCCAATTGTTAATGAGGTTATGTTAAGCATAAATGATGGAATGAGAATTGCCGATATTGGTTGTGGTACTGGAAAACTCATATCAAAAATGGATAAAAATGTAAATAACTGCGAATTTACGGGAGTTGATATAAGTGACAATATGATTACTGGTGCTCAGCAAAGGATTCTTACTGGAAATAATAAAGCAATATTTATTAACAGAGATTTTATGCAATATGATTTTGATAAACAATTTGATATAATTATATTTAGTTATGTTTTACATCATATGTCTAATCCTGTAGATGCATTAAAAAAAGCAAGAGAATTGTTGGCAACTGACGGAAAGATTCTATTTTCTGTGCCCGGAAAAGACTATCTTAAAGAAACGTTTTTTCCAGAAGAATTAACTGGAAGATTTAACATGGCAGAAATGGATGATATTGTTTCTAAAGCAGGACTTTATTCATTATCTTCCTGTAGAAATAGATTCTTGATGACATTTAACACTTATGAAATGTATATACAATATTTGAAAAGTATTGGCACATATCAGAAAATAATTGGGTATTCTAATGATACTTGGAATGTTGAATTAAATGAAAAAATCATGAGTAGATTTAATAACAATGATTATATAACTGGTGAATATTTAACATATAACTGTGTAGATAAATCAAAAGTTTTGACTAGGAGGTAATCATGATTATATATAGTAATAGTATAAAAAAATTCTATGAGGATATTAATGTAGGAATCTCGGGAATTTTAAATAATTTATTAAAAGATAAAACTCACAAGTTTTCTGGAAAATCAGAAATAGAATCTTGGAATTCTTCCTTGGGATACTTTTCTTCCATCTTAAAAAAGAGTGATATAAGTTTGATATGAACCCCGTTTCTTGGACATAAAGAAACGAGGTTTTTATTATGAGTAAATTAAGTTATGAGGATAAAATAA
>CALVTC010000040.1 GCA_944359885.1 uncultured Bacilli bacterium
CTGAGCTATTGAGGCACTATTAATGGTGGACCTGACAGGACTTGAACCTGTGACCCCACGCTTATCAAGCGTGTGCTCTAACCAACTGAGCTACAGGTCCATAACTAACAGTACTTATTCAATATACACTATTTTTTAAATAATTGCAAGAAAAAGTTTTATTTTAAATACTTTTTTCAGTCGCAATATTAGAATACTATAAACAAAGGAAGAAAGTCAAGTACTAATTAACAAATTCTTAACTTTCTTCCGAAATCATCTTTTTCTTTTTCTCCCAGTAATCTAACAACCTATTCTCTAATTTTTCAAGAAAAGAATATACTTGATGAGATAAAAGAATACATACAACAACAACTATAGTCATAACCCAGTTAAAATGAGAAAAAGAAAATAAATTACGTAATGAAAAACCTAAAATAAATGCAATAAACATTGTAATAAATAATATAGATCTAAGAACATTAAATGGTTGACATGTCTTATAAAGAAGAATAAAAGAAGTATATCCAGTAACTGCAACCGATAAAGTAGAAGTCTCTTGATAACTAAAGTGTAATAAATTACTAGCAATAAAAACGACAAAAATATTGATAATAATCGTAATAGCAGGTGGTACTGCCCTTTTTAAAACGCTTGTTAAAAACCCACTTTTGACTCTATCATGATTAGGTTGTAATGCTAAGACAAAAGAGGGAATTCCAATCGTTACAACACTTGCTAACGTAAGTTGAATAGGAATAAATGGATATGGCATTTCAACAAAGATAAAACCAATGGCAAGTAGAGTTGCATAAATCGTCTTTACTAAAAACAAAGAAGCACTTCTTTCAATATTATTAATGGTTCTTCTCCCCTCATCTACAACATGAGGCATAGAAGAAAAATTAGAATCTAAAAGTACCAATTGACTAACATTTTTACTAGCATCACTTCCATTTGCCATAGCAATAGAACAATCTGCTTCTTTTAAGGCCAAAACATCGTTGACACCATCACCAGTCATCGCAACAGTATGACCTAAAAGTTGTAATGCCATAATAAACTTTTTCTTTTGCTCAGGACTAACACGTCCAAAAATATCATATTTCCAAACCGCATCCAAAATATCTTGATCTGTCTTTAAAGTAGTAGCATCTATCTTTAAAGAAGATTTAGGAAGCCCGGCTCTAACAGCAATACCATACACAGTATCAGGATTATCACCAGAAATTATCTTAACTCTAACACCCTGATTACGAAAATAACGTAATGTATCTTTGGCATCAGAACGAATCTTATCCTGAAGTAAAACATATCCTAAAACAACAATATCATCTAATTTTTTATTCTTACTTTTAACTAACAATAAAACTCTATAATCTTTACTATAACGATTTATTTCTTCCTGATAATCTATAACCTTCTCTTTCAATAAAAACTCACAAGCGCCTATGAAAAAAACACCTTCATCATAAATAGCACCAGAATACTTTCTCTTAGAAGAAAATGGTACAATATCTTTTAGATGAAAATTATCACTTTTTCCAAATTTTTCTTTTAACGCTCTAGCTGTAGGATTTGCTTCATCTAACGAAAAATTCAAATTAGCAATAACTTCATCCATAGAATAATCTTTATTTTTAGAAATAACATCAACAACCTCCATATTTCCTTCTGTAATAGTTCCTGTCTTATCAAAGCATATCGTATCTACTCTAGCTAAAGTCTCAATACAATATAAATCTTGAACCAGTACTTTTCTTCTAGAAAGACGAATTACACTAACTGCTAAAACTGTACTAGTTAATAAAACAAGACCCTCTGGAATCATTCCAATCAAAGCAGCAACAGTAGATACAACTGCCTGAGAAAACGTATTTCCTTCTAAATACATCTGTCTAGAAAAAAGCAAAATACCAACAGGTACAATTAAAAAGGAAATGGTAGATACAATTTTATTTAAACTACGCATAATCTCAGAAGAAACTGGTTTCATATATTTTGTATCACTAGCAATCTTTGCCGTATAATTATCAAGACCAATATGAACAACTTGACAAGTTGCCTTTCCACTTACAATAAAACTACCAGAAACTAACATATCCCCTTTTTTCTTAAAAACAGTTTCTGCTTCTCCTGTAATAAAAGACTCATCAACTTCAACATCACCGTCACGAATGACACTATCAACAACAACTTGATTTCCTATTTCAAATTGCAAAATATCATCCAATACAATTTCATTAATATCAATTTTTTCTTTTTTACCATCACGAATGGCAACAACTTTAGAAGTTGCTAAGACCTGAAGTTTATCCAAAGTCTTTTTACTGCGCAACTCTTGAACAATACTGATTAAAGTATTCAAAATAATGATAATCATAAAAGTTAAATTTTTAAAAGAACGAACACAAATAACAGCAATAGCAAGTACAATGTTAATCATATTAAACAAAGTACAAACATTCCCAACAATAATTTGCTTTACAGATTTGGTATTCGCTTCTGTGTTAAAATTAATGAGACCATCTTGTATTCTAGCATTTACTTGCTCTGTCGTTAATCCTAATTCTATATCTGAAACAATTCTTTTATTTTGCATATTAACACCTTACATTCAACATAACTATATCATATTTTTAAGTAATAGAAAATAACAGTTTTGTAATAAAATAAAATTTAGGTATTTGCATTTTCATACTTTTGTGTTATAATCAAAAAGTAACTTGTAAATGGACTGTTAGCTCAGTTGGTAGAGCAACTGACTCTTAATCAGTGGGTCTAGGGTTCGAATCCCTAACAGTCCACCATATAGCTTATCAAATCTAGTAATATTACAACATATTACTAGATTTTTATTTATATTAATAACCTCACCTAGCTTAGATTATATCTTAATACTTCGATATGTTTTATCGTTATAAGTATTTCTCATATTTTTACCAAGTTTTAAAGTTTCTGTTTATACAAGCAAGTTCCCTATAAAATAAAAAGAAAGGAAATTATTGTAATTTTCCTTTCATTCCCTTCAACCCTTTTACTCCGCCATGAGCAGCAAATCCTTGTAAAATATTAGTTTCAAAAGAGTGCGTTTTACTAACGCGTTTCTTGTAATCTTTAATACCAATATTAATCATCTCATCCAAAACAGAAGAGAAATCTACACCTTTTGCTTCCCATAAATAGAAAGCTAAACTACCAGGAATAGAGTTAATTTCATTAATATAAACTTTATTTGTCTTCTCATCAATTAAGAAATCAATTCTACTATTTCCAGAAGAACCAAGGACTTTAAAAGCTTCAACAGCAATTTCTTCTACTTCTTTTCTTAATTTATCAGGTAAATCTGCAGGTAATTTTCTATTAGCAGATGCCATTCCTTTAGAAGTAGTCTTCATAGGAGCTTTAACTCCTTTTAATTTTCCTTTTCCTCCACCAACATATTTATCAGCGTAAGTCAAAAATTTATGTCCAGAAAGAACTTCCTCAATTTCACTAACTTTCTGACGTTCATAATTACCCATAACAGCAATATTTACTTCTTTTAAATTTTGAACAACTTCTTCTACTAAAATCTTTTTATCATATTGAATTGCATCATCAATAGCATCTACTAACTCTTCTCTATTACTACATACACTAATACCAACACTTGAACCAGTAGATGCAGGTTTTACAATAACAGGATAATCTAACTTTTCTACCTTTTCAAGAACAGACTCACTATCCTGCTTATAATCTATATCATAAAACCATACATAATTTGTCATTGGAAGATTAGCATTTTTCCAAATATCTTTCATAAATACTTTATCTTGTCCAACAACAGAAGCATAAACATCACTTCCCACAAAAGGAACTCCAACAGTTTGTAAATATCCTTGAAGACCACCATCTTCTACATTTGTACCATGAACGATTGGTAAAACAATATCAATATCTGTCACAATACTCTTTGGAAAACTTTTCTTCTGTAATACAAAAGCACCATTTCGATAATACAAAACCACATTCTTCCCATATTTTTTTATCAAAGATAAATCCTGATATACCTCGATATCTTTTAACATCTCACCAGTATACCATTCTCTATCTTTTGTAATATAGATAGGAATAATATCATACTTATCCTGATCTAATTTATTCATAGCTTGCATAGCAGAAATAACACTAACTTCATGTTCTACGCTTTCTCCACCAAAAATAACTCCAACTTTAACTTTCATTCATCAACACTCCTATTCATTATATGTATCTGGTAAATCATTTTCAAATAATGCATATACCTCATCTTTTTTTGCTAATTTTCCAATAAAAGGATATGCATCTCTAACATCATTCAACACCGAAATCTTCTCTTTATCAAATCCTTTAGAAAGTAACCCCTCTCGAATCGGCTTCGTCTTATGTTCACCAACTAAAACCACATAATCTGCAACTTTAGCAATTTGCTCCCCAAATTTTTTATTATACTCATCTTCTTTTTCTCCAAGCTCAATCATACCAGGAGTGACTACTACTTTTACACCAGGCATCATACCAAGTACTTTAACTGCATTTTCAGCTCCTACAGGATTAGAATTATAAGCATCATCAATCTGATAAAAATTATGAAGTTTCTTTAACTCTAAACGATGCTCTACTGGCCTTACTCCTTTAACTGCTTGCTGTAAATCAGAAATAGGAATATCAAATTCATAACCAAAGGCTAAGCCAGCTAAAATATTATATACATTATGATCCCCTAACAATCTCGTTTCAAAATGATACTTTTTACTATCACCAGGGAACAATACATCAAATTCCATTCCTTTATTAGAACATTTAATATTAACTGCTCTAACATCAACATCTGGATTATCAATACCAATCCAAATAATTTTTACTTTATTTTTCAACTGATAATGAACTTGCTTTGGATCATCACCATTAAGTACTGCAAAACCATCACTAGGTAAAGATTCAATCAATTCAAACTTACCATCAATAATGTTTTGTTCGCTGCCAAAAGTTTCTAAATGAGCAGTACCAATTCTAGTTAAAATACCATAACGTGGCCTAACTAACTTACAAAGTCCTCGAATTTCTCCCTTAACATAAGCACCCATTTCTGCAATGAAAATATCATTAAATTTAGTTAAGTTATTGTTAACTGTCATAATCAACCCATTATAAGTATTTAAATTTCTAGGTGTAGGTAACGCATTATACTTAATATTTAAAATATCACTCAAAATATTCTTACTACTAGTTTTACCATAACTACCAGTAATGCCAATAATTTTTAAATTAGGCATACTCTTTAACTTCGTTTGTGCTTGATGTTTATAATAATGGTAAACACCACGTTCTATAGGAAAATTAATAATATTTGCAAGGAAGACAATAAATGGATTTAATACAACCATAATAGATAAAATCGTAATCATACCCCAGGCAAATTGAGCATTTGTATTTTGCCAAATCAAAAGGATAACTGGAATAAGATATAAAATAGAAAGTGTAACAATCAAACGACGAACTCGCTTCGTAATAACAAGTGGTTTTTTATTTTGATCAGATACCAAACGACTTCTCCAAAGATAAGCTAACAATATGAAAATTGCACCAAGAATCAAAACTAAAACAATCGCAAATTTCTCTACATCATAAACAACAAACACCCCAATGAAAGAAAGTAACATAGCTGACAAATCTAAGTCCCAAAAACTTTTTACATTACGACTAACCCATTTTAAATAACGATTATTTTCATTATATAAATTTTGTTGTAACATATGCAAATATCGTTTTGATTTAAATATTAAACAAACAAATATACAAAATAATAAGAATAAATATACAAAAATCATAAAACTTCCTCCTAAATAAAGTTATTAAGTATAGAAACAACTCTAGGTAAATTTTCTAGATATGCATAATGAGTACCGGGAAGAACAATAAGTGCAGCATCATACATGATACTTTCTAATATCTGAGCTTCTTCGACTGGCGCTTCTTCATCATGATCACCCCAGATTAACAATGTAGGTTCCTCAATCTGTTTGGCGAAGCTAGACAAATCTTCATTGACAACTTGGACCAAAGTCTCCCTCATAATAGGACTTGCCGCTTTATAATCACGAGAACCAATATATTTTTTCATCTTCTCACCAATTTGATTTAACCCTGGCAAAGTTTTTAATTTCTTTAAAATTCTAATAGACAATGGTAATTTTGTTTGCAAACGAATACAAGGACTACCAAACAAAATTAATTTTTCAATAGGATGATTAGAAGAATACTTAATCGCAACTCTTCCACCAAAAGAATGTCCCATAACAATTGGCTTTTTAATTTCAAGTGTTTTGACTAAATCTTCAATTAACAAAACATAATCAGAAATTGACCAAGCAACAGGAGGTTCCTCACTTTCCCCAAATCCAGGAAAATCTAAAATAGTAATTCGAAACCGATCTGAAAAACAATCCCCTAAAAATTTCATCATTTCTATATTTTGCCCCCAACCATGGAGAAGCAAAATATCTTTTCCCTCACCATATTGTATGTAATTTACTGAAACTCCTCTAATATTAATTTTCATATAATCACCCATAGACTCATTATACCATAAAAATATAGGATATTATTAAAAAGAGAAAATAAAATTAAAAAAGACGTTAAAAAAAAAGAAAATTAATTTCCTTTTTTATTATCATGAATTTGATCAATTAATTTTTCAATATGTTCTCCATATTCAATCGAAGTATCATAGATAAATTTTAACTCTGGAGTATGTCTAATATCAATACGTTCAGCAAGCTTTCCGCGAATAAAAGAAGCAGCTTTTTCTAAAGCATCTAATACAATATCTTTTTTTTCTTGTTCTAAAACTGTAAAGTAAACTTTACAATAACTATAATCACTACTAGTATCACAACCAGTAATCGTAACAAATTTTAACTCTTCATCTCGAACTTCTTCCATCAGAATAATACTAATTTCTTGTTGAATCAAATGATTTAATCTTTCTAGTTTTATATTTGTCATATAAACTCCTCCTATCTGGTATCTTATCGTTTAATCTCTACCAAATCGTAAATTTCTATGATATCTCCTTCTTTATAGTCCTGACAATTTTCTAAGGTAATACCACAATCCATATCCTTAGTTACTTCTTTTACTTGATCTTTTTCATGTTGTAACGTATTAACTGCTCCATTATAAACCACAACATTATCACGAATAATACGAGCTTTTTCATTGCTTCGAACAACACCAGAAATCACATGACATCCAGCAATCAAACCAACTTTAGAAAACTTAAAAATCTGTCTAACTTCAAGTTTTCCAGTAACTTGTTCTTCATATTCTGGATCAAGCATACCTTTCATAGCATCTTCCATCTCTTCAACAACCTTATAAATAATATCATACGTTCTAATTTCTACCCCATAAGCCTTCGCATCTTCTTCTGCTTGACTATTAGCACGGACATTAAATCCAATAATAATAGCATCACTTGCTCGTGCCAAAACAATATCACTTTCAGTAATACCGCCAACAGCACCACGAATAATATTAATTTTAACACCTTCAACATTAATTTTTTCTAATGCACCACGTACAGCTTCCAAACTACCATTAACATCCGCTTTTAAAACAACATTAATTTCTTTAATACCTTCTTGAATGCGACCAAATAAATCTTCTAACGTCATACCACTAAAGTTAGTATCTTTCTCTTTTACACGTAGTGCACGTTCTTGAGCAATATGTTTTGCTT
The DNA here is from genome assembly GCA_944359885.1 of uncultured Bacilli bacterium. Taxonomy (GTDB): domain Bacteria; phylum Bacillota_I; class Bacilli_A; order RF39; family UBA660; genus Faecimonas. The sequence goes on from CALVTC010000040.1 coordinate 7,745, forward strand.
GCTTTTCTGACTCAAATGCCATAAACTTATCTCCTGCATTAGGTACATCACTAAGTCCAGTAACTTCTACAGGAGTAGATGGAGTAGCTTCCACAATATTTTGACCCAAATCATTTTTCAAAGTACGAACCTTACCATAAATAGTTCCAACAACAATAGGGTCCCCCAAACGCAAAGTACCATTTTGAATTAATAAAGTTGCAACAGAACCAACCTTACTATTTTTCTTAGACTCTATAACGACACCGCTAGCATAACGAGAAGGATTTGCTTTATATTCTTGCATTTCTGCAACTAGTAAAATATTTTCAAGTAATTCCTCTACACCTTCCCCGGTTGCAGCACTAATTTTATTAACGATAATATCTCCACCCCATTCTTCAGGAGTAAGACCATTTTCTACTAAACCGCTCATAACACGATCAACATTCGCCTCTGGTTTATCTATTTTATTTATTGCAACAATAATAGGAACTCCAGCTGCTTTAGCATGATCAATAGCTTCTTTTGTCTGAGGCATAACACCATCATCAGCAGCAACAATAATAATAACGATATCTGTAATAGAAGCACCACGCGCTCTCATTTCTGTAAAAGCAGCATGTCCTGGTGTATCAATAAATGTAATTTTCTTTCCTTTACAAGTAACTGAATAGGCACCAATTGCCTGAGTAATACCACCAGCTTCACCACCAGCTACATTACTTTTACGAATCATATCAAGTAATGTTGTCTTACCATGATCTACATGTCCCATAATAGTAACAACAGGAGGACGTTCTACCAAATCTTCTTCTTTTTCATCTATCTCAAAATTTTCAAAATTAGAAATATCTGCCGTCTCTTCTCTTTTTAAAGTCTTATTATAATCAACAGCAAGAACCTCAGCAGTTTCAAAATCAATAGATTGATTAATATTTGCCATTACGCCAAGTCCCATCAACTTCTTAACAACTTCAACTGCTGCAACATTTAAAGCACTAGCAAGTTCTGAGACTGTCATACCATCTTTATACAAAATGATATTATCATCTTTTTTAGCTTCATTTTTCTGTAATTTTTCACGATGTTTATAAATCTTTTTTCTTTCTTTAAAGAAATCTGACTTCTTCGTATCATTCTTCTTTTGAGATTTTGGTTTAACTTTTTCAAAGGAAGTAGAATTATCTAAATCAATATTTGTATTCAAAGCAAGTTCTTCGGCCTTATCCATAACCTCATCTTCATATAATCTAGATTCTAAATCCTCAATATCCCCTTCAATATAATCTTCCTGATCTTGTAATTCATTATCAAGTAAAATAATATCTGTCTCATCTAAAGGAGTAGTCTCATCTTTATATTCAATACCAATCTTATCACATAAAGCTTCAATCTCTTCTACTGTTTTTCCTACATCTAATGCATAATCTTCAATATTCATCATTATACTTCACCTCCATTTATTTTTCTAATTTTTCTCTAATATCCTCATATACGCTATCATCAATCATACATTCTAATTGACGCTCTAGCACTTTCTTCTTTTTTGCCTGCTCTAAAACCAAAACATCTCTCTTAATATATGCACCTCGGCCATTCATTTTTCCTGTTTCATCCACAACAACTTCTCCTGATGGAGTACGAACGATGCGAAGCAATTCCTGTTTAGGTAATTTTTCCCTTGTAACAACACAAGTTCTTAAAGGTATCTTTTTTACTTTCATAAAACCTCCTTAAAATTATCTAAAATTAATGCCAGCCTCTCTTGCTTGCTCTGTTGTTTTAATATCAATTTTATAATGAGTTAATTTACTAGCAAGACGGGCGTTTTGTCCTTTTTTACCAATTGCCAAAGAAAAATTATCACCATCTGCAATAACCATTGCTTCTTGTTTCTTAGGATCCGTAATACATACAGTTAAATCTTTAGCAGGACTTAAGGCATTAGCAATAAAAACCGATGGATCTTTATCATATTTTACAACATCTAACTTCTCACCATGTAACTCTTCAATAATACGAGCAATTCTACTACCCTTCTCACCAATACAAGCACCAATTGGATCAATATTAGAATATTCTGAATATACTGCGACTTTACTTCTATGCCCAGCATCTCTTGCAACACTATATAACATAATAGTACCATCAGCAAGTTCTGGAATTTCTAATTCAAAAAGTCTCTTAACGAAACCATAATGACTACGACTTAATAAAATAAGTAAATTCTTACCATTATTATCTACTTTTGTAACATAAACTTTAATTTGACTTCCCATCTCAATCTTTTCACCAGGAATAATATCTTTCTTTGGTAAAATCCCATTAGTACGTCCTAAGTCAATAAAATAATTATCAGTATCTTCAAGAGCAACTGTACCAACTAAAAGTTCATCTTGTTTATCGCCAAACTCTTCCATTATACTATTTCTTTCTGCCTCACGAATCTTTTGAATTACTACTTGTTTAGCAGTAGAAGTAGCAACTCTACCAAAATCTTTTGGTGTTACTTCTTTATCAATAGTATCTCCCACTTCTAAAGTCTTATCAATTTTTTTCGCATCACTTAACTTAATCTCTGTTTCCGGATTAAAATAACTATATGCTTCTTTTTCTTCTTCCTCTTCTACTTCTTCATCTTCATCGTCATCATCAGTATACTGTTCAAACAAATAATCTTCATACTCTTCTTTTGTCATTTTATCATCAGGCACAACTGTTAAATAAGAATAAACTTTAATATCTCCTGTTATACGATCAAATAAAACTTTTACATTTGTCTTAGAATTAAAATTTTTCTTATAAGCAGAAGTTAACGCCAATTCCATAGCATTATATACTACTTCAGGATCAATATTTTTTTCTTTTACAATATTATTTAATGCTGTTAAAAATTCTTTCCCATTCATTCTAATCGTCTCCCTTCTCTTTGGAATAAATATCAACTTCATAAATATCATCATCTAATACATGATTTTCATCAATTTTTTTGTTGATTATTCTAGAAGCTTCTGTAATCAAATTTAAATCAATAACATCAGGACTATCTAAAACAATATTTAATATTTTCTTTCCTTCTTCTACAGATATAAACACGTCATCAACAAAAACAGTTAAATTATCAATATCGTCTCTCACCAAACGAATAATTTTCTCTTTCATACTTCACCTCCTAGAAATAATAAGAGTGGGACTTTTTACTTTCCCACTCCTTTCTGTACATAGTATAGCATACTTTTCATAAAATACCAATAAATATCTTTAATTTTACCATTTTTTATGCTATTCTTTAATAAGGTGATTATATGGAAAAAATAAAAAATTTTATAAATTGGAAAAATTTGATTTTAGGAATTATTCTCTTTATAGTATTCTATTTCAGTTCGTATTTTCAACTGATACCGATAATGATATTTAATATGGATTTAAAGAATATCACAGGAAAAGAAACTGTAATGTTGTCAACATTTTCTAATATAATACTCTTACTAATTCTATTTTTAATATTTAGAAAAGAATTAATAAAAGAATGGAAAATTTTTAGGCAAAAGTTTTTAGAAAATATAGATATTGGTGTAAAATATTGGTTGATTGGACTAGGAATCATGATGGTATCTAACATTTTTATTAATATCATAATTAATCTAGGCCGAGCAGCAAACGAACAAGCTGTTCAAGAAATGATTTCTTACCTACCATGGTTAATGTTAATTAATGCTGGATTAATTGCTCCGTTTACAGAAGAAATAATTTTTAGAAAATGTTTTAAAAAAGCATTTCCAAATAAATGGTTATTTATTATTCTATCAGCATTAGTATTTGGTTCACTTCATGTAATAACAAGCATGACATCTGCAATTGAGTTATTATATATCATTCCATATGGAGCATTAGGAGCAGCTTTTGCTTACATGTATCAAAAAACAGATACAGTTTTTACATCAATTACAATGCATATGTTCCATAATACCAGTTTAATTCTATTATCTATCTTAGTATAAAAAAATCTTCTTTCTCGGAAGATTTTTTTATACCTCAATACCTCGTTTTAAATTAACATCAAAGAACACTAACAAGAAAGTTAACATTCCCTGAAGAATAAGCGTTGAAAAATATGATATCCAGTAATTATCAAATACCAATAGATCCATATAAATTAATGTATAAAATAAATAATGAACAACAAATGCAAATAAGTAAGTTAAATAAATCAAAAGAAATGAACCACTCGTATTTACTAATAAATATTGATAAATAGTAAGATTAACTAGTTGACTTACAACATAAGCACAAAAACCACCACAAATATCATAAAAACTAAAATCTTTTCCTATTACAAAACTCATAATAAAACTGAATAAAACTAAAACAACGCCAGAAACAGATATTCCAATAATAGATTTAGTATATCCATATTTTTTTGTAATGTAATTTGTAACAAAATAAATAACAGGTAATAGAAATAATGCATACGTTAATGATACATTATCAAATGAGAAAGTATAATCCTTTAAAGACTGTGCAAGTATTACTATGGTTGATAGCAACAAAACATAGACCCACCAACCTTCTTTTTCTACTTCTAATACTTGTTGCTCATCCATTTTTTTAGATTCATATTTTCTAGGTATCTTTTTAGAATTTGATTTTACTTTTTTTTCAATATTTTTTGTCATACTATCCTACCCTTCCTATTATAAAAATATTGTAACACAAAAACAAAAAGAAAGAAAGTAGAGAATGAAGAAATTTTAAAAGTTGTGAAATGAAAAAGTAAATTGCGTTTAAACATTTAAATCTGAAATTTAATCTTTCACTCATTTTAGTCAAGGACT
>CALVTC010000041.1 GCA_944359885.1 uncultured Bacilli bacterium
TACAATGATGAGTTTAATGCTGTTTATGATGCCGAAATTGTACAGAAGAAGTTAGAGAATTCAGCTAGAAAAGAAGGATATACCGAAGGCGAAAGCATTGGCATGAAAAAGGGCGAAATTGCAGGTAAAAAGGCCGGTATTAAGCAAGAAAAACATTCTATCGCTAGTTCTATGTTGAAGAAGAATTTTGATATTAAAACAATCATGGACTTAGTTGGACTTAGTAAAGAAGAAATATTAAGTTTACGATAAGAAGGAAGGAAAGAAATCCTTCTTTTTATTGCAGAAAATTGTATCACATTTTTCCTTAAAACTTTTATGCCCTAAGGGTTTTGTTATTTTTTATAGTATGAATATAAAAGAATTAATTAAAGATTTAGATCCTGTATCAATTATTGAATTTAAAAATTATTTGTTAGAAAATTTAACTAAACTTTGTTCTGAAAAAACTCTAATTCAAAAATAATTTCTTCACATAGAAAAGATAGATTGTATTGTAATAAATGTGGGTGTAAATTTCATAAAAATGGTAAAACAAAAAACGGTGTTCAAAAATATGTTTGTTCCGGTTGTAAATCTACTATTTCTGAAACAACAAATACTGTAATTTATCATAGTAAACTTTCGTTTGAAGTGTGGCGTAATATTATTGATAACTTGTTAGATGGCTTTAGTTTAAGAAGAATAGCTGAAGAAAATAATATTTCATTATTAACTTCATTTAGAATTAGACATAAAGTTTTGTTTGCTCTTGAAAACTTTATAAATAACATTATATTATCTGGCGAAATCCAATCGGACGAAAAGTATTTTACCATTAATTTAAAAGGAACTAAACCAAATAATATGCCAAGATATTCTAAAAAAAGAACATCAACATCATCACCATATAGAGGCATTAGTCATCATAAAATTTGTGTGGTATCAAGCATCGATGAGAACGATAACTTGTTATTAAAAATTACTGGGCTTGGAAGATGTACGACACAAATGTTGGAAGATAGTCTAGGGTATAAATTAAATAATGCAAAATCTATAAATGCTGACAGTGCAAGTGCATATCAAGGTTTTTGTGAAAATCATAATCTGAAATTACAAACTGTACCATCAGGATTTCATAGTAATGGTAGGATCAATATAGCTGAAATTAATGGGGTTCATTCTCAATTAGAAACCTGGCTTAGTAAATTCAGAGGTGTATCTACAAGACATTTACAAGAATATTTAAATTAGTTCACTTATATATTCATTATGAAAAAGAGATTCAATTTAAGTAAGCTTAAAACTGAATCATATTGTAATATTGTTCTTGATAACAATTATGTTAAATCAAACAAAATTTTCTCTATTGATATGCCTATCGATTTAAATGTTGCTTACGCTGAGTATATTAATCAGTCATAAAGTTTAACACAACTTTAAAGAAAAAAGAAACTGTCAAGAAACCAATGGCTTAAGTTCCCGACAGCCTCTTTTATAAAGTCTCAATGGAATGGCTTTTTTCCTCTTGTTTTTCACTAAGAGATTCGATAGAGAAAAGGTCAATTGGCTCTTCTTTTTCCATTTCCTCTTTCTTTTCTTCTGCCTGTTCTATTATTTTTTCTTTTTTTCTTTCTTTTTCTCTTTTTTTCGTGGGGAGTAGTTGGGCGTCTAGATCATCGTCTACATCAATGATTCGATAGACTTCTTCAAAAGAAGTAAGGCCGTTTAATACTTTCCATAAAGCATCTTGTAACATGGTAATAACATCAGAAGTATAAACTAATTCGTGTAAATCCTCTTTATCAAGTTCTTCCTCATTTAAAGCATTTCTGATTTCATCATTAATCATTAACACTTCTTGAATAGCAATTCGGCCTCGATAACCGCCATTACATTGATCGCAACCTTTTTTATTAGCTGTATAGATTTGATTTACCTCTTGTCCGATCGCAAGACGAAAAACTTTTTTCTCATAAGCAGACGTTTCGGTTAATACCCGACAATGGGGACATAACTTTTTGGCAAGCCGTTGTGAGATAATACCTGATAAAGCACTAGATAAAAGATAACGTTCTACATTCATATCCAAAAGACGTTCAATGGTACTTAAAGAGTTGTTAGTATGGATGGTTGATAGAACAAGGTGTCCGGTAATAGAAGCTCGAACGGCAATTTTAGCTGTTTCACTATCACGAATTTCACCAATTAAAATAATATTGGGATCCTGACGTAAAATAGACCTTAGAACCGTCGCAAAGTCAAGACCAATTTCACTATTCACTTGAACTTGATTTAATCCCTCAATATTCATTTCAATGGGATCTTCTACGGTAATAATATTTGTTTCTTTTTGATTTAAAACTTGTAAAATAGAGTAAACAGTCGTACTTTTACCAGAACCGGTCGCTCCGGTAATCAAAATAATTCCATTTGGTTCTTTGATCATTTTCTTTAATTTTGTAAGATTTTTATCATTGAAACCCAAAGAATCAATTCCTTGTAAACTAAGAGAATAATCCAAAATACGAATAACACATTTTTCTCCTTCGTTGGTCGGTAGGGTAGAAACACGAGTTTCCAAAGGCACTCCTTTGATCGTATCTTTAATCGAACCATCTTGTGGAAGTCTACTCTCTGTGATATTCATATTCGCTAGTAGCTTAATTCTGGTAATTAAATTTCTTTCATACATTTTGGGAATGATAGTGTAATCGACCAAATCACCATCAATACGAATACGAACTAAAAGGTGTTCTTCCCGAGGGTCAAAGTGAATATCACTGGCACCTTTTTGTGCTGCACTTACTAAAATATCATCAACAACATCAATGACGGGAATTTTCGTCATGTCATAGGTTACCATTTTCATCAACCCCTTTATTTTTGATATGGTAATTTACTATAATATATTATATAATAAGAATAGAAAGATAGCAAGAGGGTGTAAAGGTGAAAAGAAAGAAAAAGAGGAATCAAAAAGGTTTCATGTTAGTGGAAACCCTAATTACAACAGTCTTTGTTGTAAGCATCGTTGTTTTATTGTATACCAACATATTACCACTCATTGGAGAATATGATCGTTATAAAAATTATGATAGTGTAGAAGCTACTTATATGGCCCATTGGGCAAGACGCTTTGTGTTAGATGGATTGAGTGAAGCGGCTTATACAAATGCTTCTAGTATTGGTTATCTTGACATTACGAATTCTAGTTATATGGAAAGCTCCCGATATCGTGATCTGTTTGAAAATTTTAAAGAAGTCAATGGTATTACAAGAGTTTATTTAACACCTTATCAAACCGATAAGATCAAAGGAATTAAAGATACTTTTCCAAGAAATTTTGAAGAATATTTATCCTATTTACCTAGCTATGAAAAAAATACAAGTAAAACAGCGGCTACGGGATATTACCGTGTTATTATAGAGTATTGCGGTATTGATAATGTAGCAAACTGTGGAAACAATCATAAATATGGAACAATCGAGGTGCGGAAATGAAAAGAATGAATCAAAAAGGGATTACATCGATCGAATTATTAGTTTCCTTCATCCTAATTAGTACGATTGTAGTTTCTATGTTTAATATGATCATGAACTATAAAAATGAGGAACAAATTGAATCGATTGAAAATCAGGTTATTCAATATGAAAACAATTTACAAAAATTATTGCAGGATGATTTTATTAAGAAAAACTTAGTGTCTGTTCAATTAACCGATGATAAAAATGCGATTTTTCAATTTCTAGATGGATCCACAACCCAACTTCAAATTACACCAACGGTTGTTTCGGAAGAGGAAGACGTGTTAGAAAGAGGAAAAATCCAATATGGAGAAAGTTCTAGTATGCTAGAATATGCCATTCCAAATATTGCAGATCTGACACTAACAGAAGATTCCAAAGTCTTAATCGATGGAGAATTCGTTCAAATAACCCTTTATTTAGAACACCCTAATTTTGAACAACCTTATCGTGTTCGTATTACTTCTCCTATAAACTATAACAATGGATAAAGACTAACAAAAAGCAAAATGGCAATTCCTAGCTGTAAAATACGACCGAGAAAGAAGAACCGATAAGAAAGATCGGTTTTTTTGATGGCGTTTTTGACTTGTAAATGAACCGAAAATCCTCCAAAAACAAGGAATGTTAGAACGCAAAGTCCTTGTAAAAAAGGAAGAAAAGAAAGTTCTTGTGTCATGGCGATGCCGCTTGTCATATCGAAAATACCCGTTACTAAAATTTGAAGAAAAGGAGGCAAGGGGAAAAAAACAAGAAAGATTTTACTGACAAATAAGAAAAAAGTAATGGATCCTAACATAAAAAGTAATACTTCCATTGCTTGATTAATGGCCTCAGATAAACAAGGAAGAACAGAAGATGTTTCTTTTACAAAAGAAGTGTTTTCTTCCGCTACTTCTTTGGGACGGAAGAAAAAACATAAAAGAAAATTACTGATTAACTGACAGAAAAAAATAAGAATAGCCAGCGAATGATTTTGTAAAATAAGACTACAACTGCCTAGGACAAATAAAGGATTGGCATAATGTGTAAAAAGAAGAAGATAATTACCAGTTGCTTTGGAAATTTGCTTTTTTTGATAAAGCAAAGCTGTATATTTCGCTCCACTTGGGAATCCGGAAATAATACTCATCAAAAAAACAAAGGAACTAGAAGCAGAAAGATGAAAAACACCTCGTAGCAAAGGAGCAAATAATCGACTGATACTGGAGGCAAAATTGAGATTTAATAAAAGAAAAGAAAGAACAAAGAAAGGGAAAATAGAAGGAAATAAGCGTTCTTTGAAAAGAGTAAGAGCTTGTATTCCTGTTTCTATAATAAGAGATGGAAATAAGAAAATTCCAAGATACAAAAGAAAAAAGATAAAAAACAACAACCAATGTTTATATTTTTTTTTCATAAAGGCCTCTTCTTCTGTTATAATATAGTAGGTAAGGATGGATGATATGTTTAATAAAGTGTACGAAAAAATAAAAAATTTTATTCGCGATTATTGGAAAAGTATTGTTCTTTTGTTTGTCAGTTATTTTGTTTTAACTTTTCCTGTCCCTTATTATATTTATACAGGGGGTGGAACGATTAATATTAATGATCGAGTAGAAGTAGCTGGAACGGAAGAAAACAGTTCCAAGGGAAGTTTGAATTTTGCTTATGTAAGTGAATTAGAAGGAAATGTAGCGACTTATTTACTTTCTTATCTTTTACCAGGCTGGGATTTAGAAAAAGAGGAAGACTATAAGTTATCAGAAAATGAAACGCAAGAAGATATTATGCTACGAAATCATATTTATTTAGAAAATGCGAATCAAACTGCTATTTTAATTGCTTTTAAGAAAGCGGGCAAAGACATTACGATAAAGAATCGTCATTTTTACATTTTATATATTGATGAAAATAGTAATACTACATTAAAAGTGGGTGATGAAATCTTAAGTGTTGATGGCCAAACGTTCTCTTCGGTAACAGAGTATAGTAATTATATTACTTCCAAAACAGTAGGAGATACCATTACGTTTTTGATAAAGCGAGGGGATGAGAAAGTAGAAGCCGAAGCAGAAGTAAAAGACTATGACGGACGAAATCTTACCGGTATTTCTCTTTCTACTCTTTATGAATTTGAAACTGATCCTGAAGTAACCCTTCATTTTAAAAGCAGTGAAAGTGGTCCTTCTGGAGGCTTGATGTTAACTCTTGCTATTTATGATAAACTTACTGAAGGAGATTTGACCAATGGTAAAAAGATTGTGGGTACGGGAACCATTGAAGAAGATGGTAGTGTTGGAGAAATTGGAGGAGTGAAATACAAATTAAGTGGAGCGGTAAAAAATCATGCTGGCTTATTCTTAGTTCCGGCTGGCGATAACTATGAAGAAGCATTAAAAGAAAAAGAAAAGAATCATTATGATATTGAGATAAAGGCCGTAAGTACTTTTGATGAAGCCTTAGAAATATTAGAAGAACAATAAAAAATTAATCACACCAAGACAAGACACTTTAAAAGAAAAATATTTTTAAAATATCATCATACAATGTAATGATTGTGGGTGATATTTTTGTTTACAAAAAAGATTGATAAAAGGATTCGGTTATTGTTTCTTATTTTTCTTCTTCTTTTTATTATTATAGTCTTGCGAGTTTTTTATGTCCAAGTATTTGATTATAAAAAATTATCTCAGTTAGCTTCTGATTTATGGAGTCGTGATTTACCCATAGAAGCCTCTCGGGGCCTTATTTTAGATCGAAATGGGGTTGTGTTAGCAGACAATCTTACGACGACTTCCCTTGTTTTAATTCCGAATCAAATTAAGGATAAGGAAAACACCACCAAACAGTTAGCAGAAATTTTAGGAATAACCTATGAGGAAATGAAAGAACACGTTTATAAAGAGACTTCCATTGAGAGAGTTCATCCGGAAGGGCGAAGGCTTTCTTATGATATTGCCGATAAAATAGAAGCTTTGCATTTAGAGGGGGTATATTTAGTAAAAGAGTCGAAGCGCTATTATCCTTATGGGGAATTGCTTGCTCATGTTTTAGGTTATGTAGGAATCGATAATCAAGGTTTATCTGGTTTAGAATTACAGTATGATGAATATTTAACAGGCGAAGCAGGGGCGATCAAATATTTCTCTGATGCCAAAGGAAACAAGTTAGAATTAAATGATGTCTATATTAAGCCCCAAGATGGCATGAATATTCAGTTAACCATTGATATTAACATCCAGCAATCTTTAGAACGGGAATTAAATAATGTCGTCGAAATGTTTGATCCTGATATGGCTTTGGCTTTGGTTATGGATCCTAAAACAGGAGAAATTTTAGGGATGAGTTCAAGACCGACCTTTGATCCCAATCATTATCAAGATTATAGTACGGAAGTTTTAAGTCGGAATCTTCCTATTTGGGCTACTTATGAACCAGGATCAACTCAAAAAATTATTACTACCGCTGCCGCCGTAGAAGAAGGGGTCGTAGACTTATTTAAAGATGAGTTTACTGATACCGGATCAGTTCAAGTAGACACCGCTCGTATCAAATGTTGGAAAGCCGGAGGCCATGGTCATCAAACATTTTTGCAAGTCTTACAAAATTCTTGTAACCCTGGTTTTGTAAAAATGGGGCAACTATTAGGAAAGGAAAGACTCTTTTCGTATTTAGATAAATTCGGATTTGGGAAAAAAACAGGAATTGACTTAAATGGAGAAGGGGAAGGGATCATTTTTCCCCTTTCCAAAGTAGGTAATATTGAACTTGCTACTACGGCTTTTGGTCAAGGGATCAGTGTAACTCCTATCCACCTTACTGTCTAATAAATGATACTCTTATTATAACAAGAGGAATAACTACTAAATATACTAAAAAATATGATGTAGAATTTAATTATAATTGTTTTATAGAAATTTGATTATTTATAAAAAAAATTGCATCTATTGCAATTTTTTTATAAACTAACACGTAAGAAAACATGTAAGATATATGTAAGATAATTGATATTTATTTTAATTTATGCTATAATATTTATATAAAAATAAGAGGTGATTTTAATGGAGAAATATGTACCACCATTTACTATTTCAAACAAAATGTTAGAACTTGTTGGAAGCATAATGGAAAAAGTGGGGAAATTAGATAATTTTAGTAATTTAAATAAAATGCCAGTATTAAGAAGAAATAATCGTATTCATTCAATACATTCATCTTTAGCAATAGAAGCAAATTCATTATCATTTAATCAAGTTAAAGATGTTATTAATGGTAAATTAGTACTTGGGGATCAAAAAGAAATCCAAGAAGTAAAAAATGCTTATAAAGCTTATGAGATGATGAATGAATCTAATCCATATAGTATTAAAGATTTATTAAAAGTACATGGAGTTATGACATTCTTAACTGTAGAAGAATCTGGAGTATTTAGAAAAGGAGAAGAAGGTGTATTTGATGAAAATGGTAATTGTATTTTTATCGCACCTAAACCTGAATATGTTGAATCTTTAATGAATGATTTATTTAATTGGATGAGTGAATCTAAAGATGAAATACATCCATTAATATTATCTTCTATATTTCATTATGAATTTGTATTTATTCATCCGTTCAGTGATGGAAATGGTAGAACTGCAAGACTTTGGCAGAATATAATTTTGTCTAAATGGAAAGAAATATTTGAATATGTACCTATCGAATCACAAATAAAAAAATACCAAGAAAAATATTATAAAGCAATTAATAATTGTAATAAAACAGGTAATTCTAATGAATTTATAGAATTTATGTTAGATATGATTGATAAAGAATTAGATAATTTACTAACAAATACTGAAAAAGAAATAACACATATTAGTGGTTATGTAACTAAATTACTTGAAGTAATGGATTATAATATTCCAATGAGTGCATTTGAAATAATGGAAAAATTAGGATTAAAATCTAAAGATTCATTTAGAGATAATTATTTAAATCCAGCTCTTGAAAGTGGCTTAATAAAAATGACATTACCAGATAAACCAACTAGTAAAAATCAAATGTACTATAAAGATTAATGATATAGAAAAGAAAGAGTGGAAGTTATGAAAAATGAAATATATGAATATTTAATTAATTATGGATTTAATAAAGATAATTTTGAAACGATAAATAATGATAAAATTGATGACAGATTATTATTTTTCGATTGTTTAAACTCATTAATGTGGCTAGAAAAGTATCCTAAATATGAGTTATATAATGATATTCTTTTTAACAAAAGTAGAAAATAAGATAATGTGATATAATGTAGTTGATTAAAGAATGGAGTGTGGTCGTATGAAAGAAATATTATATAATTATGATAATTTAAAATTAGAAGATATTGATGAGGTGGTTACTAGAACAAAAGGTTTGATTATTAATAGCAATAATGAAATAACTTTAGGCTATTCTCATAAAACTTATCAGTTTCCAGGTGGCCATTTAGAAGATGGCGAAAGTTTAGAAGAATGTTTATTAAGAGAAATAGAAGAAGAAACTGGAATAGAAATAAAAGACGCTAAATTAAAACCATTTGAAAAAATTACTTATTATAGTAAAAATTATCATGGATCTGGTAAAAATAGAAAAAATGATATTTATTATTATATTATAAATACTGATGCTAAATTTGATATGAACAATTCAAAATTAGATGATTGGGAAAAAGATGGTAATTTTACTGTTAAAACTTTCCCAATTGAAAATGTTGAACAAGTATTAATTGATAGTATACCTGATAATCCAATAAACAAGGTAATTGTTGAAGAAATGCTAGACATTTTTAAAGAATATAACAAAATAATTAATATGGATAAAGATTAATATGAAGTATTTAATTGCAATTGATAGTGATGGTACATTAAGACATTCTGATGGTAATATCTCTGATAAAACAAAAAAAATTATAAAAAAGGTTGTAGAATGTGGGAATACTGTTGTTATTTGTACTGCAAGACCAAGATATTATACATTAAAGGTTTCAAATGAAGTAGGTTTAAATGAATATTTAATATCATCTAATGGTACAGAAATTTATGATAATATTAATAAAAAAAATATTTATTCTACATATTTACCAAAAGAGGAATGTAAATTAATATATCAAGAAACAAAGAAGATTGGGCTTAGAGTTATGTTTGTATCAGAAAATACTGAATATGTAACAATGTTTACCAGAAATGATTCACAGATTTTATTAGATGATAATAATGCCGATATATTATTAAAAAAAGAGATAAAACAAATTATGATTATTAGCAAAGAAAAAGAATTAGTTAAAAAATACAAATCATTGATTGAACAAAAATCTAATTTATGTGTTGTTGATTCATCAAAAGAGGACAAGGAGGAATTATGGTTTAGTGTGATTAGTTCTAATTCATCAAAAGGGAAATCTTTAAAAGTATTAGCAGAGTACCTGGATATTCCTATTAAAAATACTATAGCAATTGGTAATGATAATAATGATATATCTATGATTGACATTGCTGGTTTTGGAGTAGCTGTTGAAAACTCGACTGATCAATTAAAAAAGCATGCTGATTATATTACTAAAAGTAATGATGAAGATGGAGTTGCATTTTTTCTTGAAACATTGATAAAATAGTTAAGTTTTCAAAACGTATCAAAAAAGTCCAAATTCGTACCAAAAACGAACCAAAATCTGCTTGATTTAATTTTATCAAGTGCTATAATATAGTAAAATATGTGAAGAACTATGAAGAAAACTCACATATTTTTTAGGTCATTCGATATTAAAGGGTGCTGAGTAAATTTTCAGTATTTTTTTATATCAAAAAAAGACATCATAACAAACCTGCTATAATGTTTTAGAAGAATAAAAATAATAGAATAGAGGGTGTTGTGGTGTCTATAAATAATTCTATATTAAAATTACTAAATATGAAAGATAAAAATTTAAAATTTAATGAAAATTTTGTTGAAGAAAGAAATATAAATGTAAAAATTAACTGCTCAATCAATTTAATATCTAAAACGAATATTAAATTTTGTACAGAAAATTATTGATAGTTTATCCTTGTATATTGTAATTCCTTTATTTAAAGGGGAAATTTTGTGCTTTTATCCTGTGTTTATTGGTGTTAAAATATCAAAAAAATAAAAATAATGTTATACTATTATTAGTAAATCACTAAAACTAATCCATTTTTCATTATTAAACTAACAAAAATTATATAAGGAGGTATACTATGCCACATTATAATGCTTATGATAGTTTTAAAACAAAGAAAAGTATTGAAAAAAAACGAAGAGCTAAAGAAAAAACTTTTGGAAAGAAAAATGACACAGTAGATAATTTTGTTATAGATTACTCTGATAATTATGGAGTTGTTATAGAAGTTAGATATGATGATGCGTATATACTATATAATGGAGAAGTAGTATTAGCAAAACTAAGAAAAGATGTTAACTTAATTTGTAATCAAGTTATTTTTCCAGGAGATAAAGTTGATATAGTAAAGGTAAATGATGATTATGTTATTAATCATTTATTAAAAAGGACTTCAATATTATCTAGGACAAAAAAAGATAGCACGAGATTAAATGATGTTGGGATAACAAAAAATATTGCTTCAAATATTGATTTGGCTGTAATTGTTGTTGCTGCGAAGGAACCTCCATTACACCCTAAATTTATTGATAGATATTTGATGATTCTTCAAAATAGTAATATTCCTGCTATAATTTGTTTGAATAAATGTGATTTAAAAACAGATGAGGATGAAGAAATTTTAGATACATATAGAAATTTAGGAATTGATGTAATTGAAACTTCTACATATAGTAATATTGGTATTGATGATTTAAAAGATAGATTAATTAATAAACAGGCAATATTTGTTGGTAATAGTGGTGTTGGAAAATCATCTCTTACAAATGCTATAATGGGTGATGATGAAATAAAAACAGGACATGTTAGCGATAAAAGTAAACGTGGAAGGCACACGACAACTACTTCGAAATATTATGTATGGGAAGAAGATTCCTCTATTATAGATACACCAGGTATAAGAAGTTTAGACGTTTCATCTTTTAATCCAATTGAAATTCAAGATTATTTTCCTGAGTTTGAAAATTGGAGAGGTAACTGTAAATATAAAGACTGTATTCATTTTAGTGAACCATATGATTCATGCCTAGTTAAACAAGGTGTTGCAAGTGGGCTAATAAGTATAGACCGTTATGAAAGTTATTTAAGAATAATGAGCGATGTACTTGGAAAAAAAGATTATGAAACAATATTGGAAGAAGTAGATCCAGAATACCATAAAACCAATGTAAAAAAGAAATAAAAAATCTTTTCAAAGCTGACATAAAATAAGCACATTATGACATGAATTAGACATAAAATAAACTTGACTCCGTTTTGTCAAGTGCTATAATATAGTAAAATATTAAGAAATTGTGTGGAGAGGAACTAGATTCTTCTCTTTTTCTTTGAAAGAAGGTGTTATATAAAATAAAATTAAAGGAAGCACATATTTTTAATGAATTAATAATAAGTGGTCACTAT
>CALVTC010000042.1 GCA_944359885.1 uncultured Bacilli bacterium
TTTTTTGAGTATATGAGTGCAGAAGAAGATAATAGAAAGATAGAGAATTCTATTAGAAAAGAGATGACAGAAAAGGGGTTAAAGGAGGGAATGGAAAAAGGATTAAAGAAAGGAATTAAAGAAGGGATTAAGCAAGGAATCAAGCAAGGAATCAAGCAAGGAATTGAACAAGGAATTGAACAAGGAATTGAACAAGGAATTGAACAGGGGATTGAACAAGAACAAAAACAAATTGTTCATTCCATGTTAGAACAAGGACTAGATATAGAGACGATTTCTAGATACACAGGTATTGATTTAGAAGTAGTAAAGAAATATCGATCAGAGTTTAACGATAAATAATATTCATTGAAAAGCGAAAAGTTTGATAAGAAACTTTTCTTTTTTTTCTTATAATATAGACGAAAGGAGGTAACATGACATTTCATTATCGTTATAGAAAACAAATTATAATAGCAACCACAATAGTCTTCTGCTTGATTATTGTAATATCTGGTGTAATCTATTTCTATAAACCAGATGAAGCAAAAACAATATCTACAATCAAAATATCAAAGGATCAAAAAGATTCAAAACAAAAAGAAACTCAAACTGAAGAGATAAAAGATAAATATATGGTTGATATCAAAGGAGAAGTTGTTTCTCCAGGAATATATGAACTAGAATCAAACTCCAGAGTAATTGATGTCATAGAACAAGCAGGAGGATTAACAGAAAACGCAGATACTACGGTCATTAATCTAAGTAAAAAAATAATAGATGAAATGGTAATTATTGTCTATAGTAAAAGTCAAGTCCAAAATTGGATAGAAACAAAAGAACAAGAATCTCTATTACAAGAACATTGTATTACGCCACAAGATGGTCAAGTAGAAAATGATGCCTGTATAAAAGAAGAAGAAACAGAATCAACCACTTCTATTCCTGAAATGATTAATTTAAATACTGCTACTAAAGAAGAATTGATGACTCTATCTGGAATTGGCGAGGCAAAAGCAGATGCAATTATTGCCTATAGAAGTAAAACACCATTTGAAAAAATAGAAGATATCAAAAACGTCTCAGGTATAGGAGACAGTATCTATGAAGAGATTAAAAACTATATTACAGTCCAATAAAATTTATTATATTTTAATAGGACTCACAATACTAATCACTGCAGTAAGAATCCTTCAACCAAGCAGAACATTTTATACAAAAAACACAAATAAAATTACAGGAATAATTAGAACGATAACATATGACGAAGATAAAATAGATATCATAATAAAATCAAAAGAAAAAATAAAAGGAACCTATTATTTAAAAGAAGAAGAAAAACTAGAAAAATTAAGATTGGGAGACAAGATAACTGTAACAGGAACTCTAGAAATTCCACAACATCCTACAACAAAGAATTTATTTGATTATGCAGCTTACTTAAAAAAACAAAAGATATACCATCTAATGGAAATAGAAGATATCAAAAAAATTAGTAGCTCTAAAAATTGGTTTATAATATTAAAAAATAAAATATATGAAAAAATATCTCATCCTTATCTACAGGCGTTTTTACTCGGAAATGATGATAAAGTAACAGAAGAAGTAAAAAACAGTTATCAAGAAAATGGAATTAGTCATCTCTTTGCAATTAGCGGTATGCAGTTTTATCTACTAGCTTCTTTTTTGCTAAAAATATTAAACAAATTAAAAATAAAAGAGAAAAAGTCCTACATTTTAGTATTCATATTTTTATTAGGATACTTATCCATATTAGGAATCACAGCTTCAATTTTAAGAGGAATTCTCATTTTTATCCTTAATTCTATAAATCGAGTTTGGCATTTAGGACTAAAAAGAGAAAAGATAATAATATTAACAATAGTAATAACTATTTTAGTAAATCCATATTTTTTAACGGAAGCAGCATTTTGGTATTCCTTTTTAATAAGTATTGGTCTTTTATATACTCTAAAACAAAATGACTCTTATTGGAAAACATTATGGAAAAGTTCTATTTTCTCATTTTTAATAAGTATTCCGATTAGTTTGTTTTATTTTTACGAAATAAATATACTAAGTATTTTCTATAATTTGTTTTATATTCCTTTTATAAATATCATCATTTTTCCGATGAGTATTCTTACATTATTTTTACCAATAATAGAGCCCATCTATCAAATTTTAATTACAATACTAGAAGAAAGCTCTCTGCTATTACAAGAAATAGAAATAGGAAAATATTTATTTCCCAAGGTAGTATTTTTAGTTTATCTATTAGAGTTATTTCTCATTATTTACTACATTAAAACTAAAAAGAAACGTTTTCTTATTTTATTAATAAGTATACTATCTATTCATCACTGCACTTTCTACTTACAAAAAGATTTCATAAAGATTATTGATGTAGGGCAGGGAGATGCTATATTAATTTTTTCAAAAGGAAAAACCGCCCTAATTGATACTGGAGGTATCATAAAATTTGATGGAACAAAAAGTAGTACTATTAGTAAATATAAAACAATACCCTTACTAAAAAGCCTAGGAATAAAGGAGTTGAATTTCGCACTATTAACGCATGGGGATTATGACCATGTAGGAGAGTTTTTCTACTTAAATGAACATATCAAAATAGAAGAAGTCTATATAAACTTAGGAAGGAAAAGTAGTATAGAAAAAGAAATTATAAAAGAAAGACAAGATATAAAACCCATAAAACAAAATCAAGATATACAAATAGGTAATTTTACTCTTTACCAATTAAATAAATCTTGGAAAGAAGAAAATGCTGCAAGTTCAGTCTATTATGTAGTACATCCAAATCTAACGGGACTACTCATGGGAGATGCTACAGTAGAAACTGAAGACTATTTACTATCTAACTATAATTTAAAGGTAGACTTTATAAAAATAGGTCACCATGGTTCATCCACTTCATCAAGTCGCTCCTTTTTAAAAGAGGTAAATCCATCACTAGCACTAATCTCAGTTGGCAAAAACAATCGTTATCACCATCCATCAAAAAAAGTATTAGATAATTTAACAGCAAAAAATATTCCATATTTACAAACAGCAACGTCAGGTACTATTACAATATATCCTAAAACAGGACTTGTAACGGAAGATAAAAAAGAAAGATAGACAATTTAGATAAAACAAGATACAATAAAAAAGAAGTAAAGGTGATTACTATGAAAAATATTAATAATGTATTAGAAAAAAAACAAAATGAACAAGATTTAATTCATTCCTATCAAGACGCTTGTAGTAACGAAAAATTTAAAAAATTTATAGAAACACTTCCAATCGAAGAAGAAATCTTGATAAAATATACCTCTAGTTTAGAAGACGCATGTCAAGAATACTGTAATTGCCAAAAATGTAAGGGACTATCATTCTGTAAAAATAAAGTAGAGGGTTATTGCTATACACCACAAAAGGAAAAAAATATCATTCAGTTTTCCTATATTGCTTGTAAATACCAACAACAGTCAGAACAAGAAAATGCATATAAAAAAAATTTAGAATTATTTGATATGCCAAAAGAAATAAAAGAAGCTTCTTTAAAAAATGTATATACAGATGATAAATCCAGAGTACCAATTATTCGCTATTTTAAAGAATTTAAAGATCAATATCAAAAGAAAAAAAGTCCAAAAGGACTATATTTAACAGGATCGTTTGGAAGTGGTAAAACTTATCTCATTGCAGCACTATTAAATGAAATGGCCAAAAATAAAGTTTGTTGCGCTTTAGTTTATTATCCAGAATTTTTAAGAAGTCTAAAATCTTCATTTCAAACAGACTATAGTGAGAAGTTTGATTTTATAAAAAAATCACCTATTTTATTATTAGATGATATTGGGGCGGAAAATCAAAGTAATTGGTCAAGAGATGAAGTATTAGGACCAATATTACAATATCGTATGCAAAATCACCTTCCTACTTTTTTTACATCGAATCTAACTCTAGAGGAATTAGAAACATCTTTATCGACAACATCTACTGGTGTAGATAGAGTCAAAGCAAGAAGAATTATAGAACGAATTAAACAACTAACTGTTCCAATGGAATTAATTGGAAAAAACAGAAGAACGTAAACTTCATTTTCTCTTTACAAAGAAAAAGTTTGGTGTTAGAATAAACTCATTTCTGAGGAGGGAAAATAGATGCAAAAATTACTATCAAACAAAGAGTCACTTAAAAAAATATCTATTTTCCTCCTATTAGTATCTTTTTTTCTCACATACTATAAATATAATATGGTATCGGCAAGTTTTCAATTGGACTATGAAATGATAAATACAAAAGATATGGCAATGGTAGAAGTACCTGAAAAAAAGGGAATAATAAAAACTGATGAATCACTAAGTATTTTTGAAATTTCAGAAAATAATACAAAAGAGCAAGAATCTCCACAAGCAGTAAATTTACCAGCAAAAGAAAATACAGTTGCAACATTAGAAACGCCAAAAAGAATATGGTATTTACCAACAGAAATAGGAACAATTACAAGTTACCCATCTTATTCCCATTTTGCCTTGGATATTACTAGTCCAAGGGGAACAGGTGAAGCAATTTATCCAATTGCAAATGGAGTAATATCAGGAATTTATACTGACTACGCTGGTGCTAAAATTGTAACCGTAAATCACAACATTAATGGAACGAATTATACATCACAATATGTTCATTTATCTAGTTATGCTCCTAATTTATATGTAGGAAAGCCTGTTACCATCAACGATTACCTAGGTTTTATGGGGAGAACAGGTATCGCAACAGGCATACATTTGCATATTGCAGTAGTAGACTGTAGTATCTTTGATGCTAATGATGCCAATTGTTCTACTTTGAATGGTTTCTTCCGTTACGGTAGAATAAGATATTCGCAAGGTTTTCTAGGACTACAATCCGTAATAAACGTACCAAGCAGTTGGACAAGTCGATAAACATGAAATAAAGAAAAAAATCATTGCCTAACAAAAGAAAAAGTGTTATGATAACCCTATAGCGACAAATACATTGACAAAGGACACGATAAATTAGCTACTTTTATAAAGAGAATTCGTGGTTGGTGAAAACGAAGAAAAGACTAATTTATTACTCCCTTTCGAGTAAGATTATCAAAGTAATCTCGGGCTACCCGTTATCCAAATAAAGTAAAACCAGGGATGGTACCGTGTAAAAAGCACTCCTTAAAAGAAGTGCTTTTTTTGTTGGAAAAGGAGAAAAAATGAAAAAGAATAATCAAAGACTAAAACTATTACAAGAGCAAGCATTAATTAACTTAGAAAAAAAGAAACATGATGAAAAATTGACAAGATATATAAAAACAATTCTAATAGAAAGATATCTAAATAGAAATTTATCGTTAGAAGACCTCATTGCTAAACAACAAAAAGCGATAGACAAATTTCACGAAGAAGTGTTATGGGATGCGATGAGTATTCGTATACTATCTGAATCCAAACTAACCAATCAAATATCTTACTTATTACAAGAAATGCCAATTGACTACATTGTAAGAATCAGTCAAGAAGCACAAAATGAAGATATAGCAAATTTAGCTAATCAAGTTTGTTATGAAAAGCAACTGGATATAGAAGAGACACTAAAACTAGAAGAACTAGAATATATCAAGTGGCAATTAGATAATGAGAATGAACAACTAGATCAAACAAAACCTCACAAGAAAAATTCAAATTCTAAGTTGTTAAAAAAGCGCCAAGTAGATCTAAGTATTACAACTAGAAAGTTTTTACAAAGATTTTTCTCAATATCATATAAAGAGGAACGTGAACTATCTCTAGATGATATGGAAATGATATTAACAATGAGATCAATTCATATTCCAAAGCGTGGTAGAATCCAAAATCTTACTTATGAAGATGTCGCAACAGGTAACTGGGTATTAGTAAGAGAAGAAACAGCAAATAAGAAAAATGCTAGGATGATCCCTTATGAGAATCCACTGGTACAAAAGGAAAAAAAATATCAAAAAGCATATAATAAATTAATGAAATGAGGAGATAAAATGATAAATATAAAAGAAAATGAAAGACTAAGTATAATGAACCATTCTTGTGCTCATCTATTGGCACAGGCAGTAAAACACCTATATAAAGAAGCAAAATTCTGGGTAGGACCAGTAATTGAAGATGGTTTCTACTATGATATTGATTTAGGAGATAAAACATTAACAGATGAAGATCTACCTAAAATAGAAAAAGAAATGAAACGCCTTGCTAAAGATGGAAAAAGAATTGTTCGACATGAATTAACGAAAGAGGAAGCAAAACAGATGTTTAAAGATGATCCATATAAAATGGATTTAATCTCTAGAATGAATGAAGAGGAAGAAACAATTTCTTGTTATACACAAGGAGATTTTACTGATTTGTGTCGTGGGCCACATGTAGAAAGCTTAAAAGAATTAAAATATTTTAAATTAATCAAACATAGTGGTGCCTATTGGAAAGGCGATGCTAAAAACAAAATGTTACAAAGAATCTACGGAGTATGTTTTGAAACACAAGAAGACCTAGATAATTATTTACAAGAATTAGAAGAGGCAAAACAAAGAGATCATAGGAAGATTGGAAAAGAACAAGAATTATTTATGACTCATGAATTAGTAGGTTCTGGTATGCCATTATGGTTACCAAATGGCGCACTAATCCGTCACGAATTAGAAAACTATATTTATAAAAAAGAAAGAGATATGGGATATAATCATGTTTATACACCATGTGTTGGTACAGTAGATTTATATAAAACATCAGGTCACTGGGATCATTATAAGGAAAATATGTTTCCAATGATGAAAGTAGACGATGAAGAGTTTGTACTTCGTCCAATGAACTGCCCACACCACATGTTAGTATATAAAAATAAAATGCATTCTTATAGAGATTTACCAGTCCGTATCGGAGAATTTGCAACCGACTTTAGATACGAAGCAAGTGGTGCTGTAAAAGGACTAGAAAGAGTTCGCTGTATGTGTCAAAATGATGCTCATCTATTTGTAAGACCAGACCAAATTGGAGAGGAATTTAAAAGAGTTGTAAGCTTAATTTTAGATGTATATAAGGACTTTGGTATCAAAGATTATAAATTTAGATTATCTTTAAGAGATAAAAATGACAAAGAAAAATATTTTGATGATGACGAAATGTGGGATACTGCAGAAAACAAACTAAGAGAAGTATTAAATGAACTTGGTGTTGACTATTTTGAAGCAGAAGGAGAAGCTGCATTCTATGGTCCAAAATTAGATGTAGAAGTAAAACCTGCTGTAGGACCAGAAGTAACACTTTCTACTTGTCAGTTAGACTTCTTATTACCAAGAAGATTTGAACTTACATATGTAGACTCTAATGGAGAAAAACAAACTCCTGTAGTAATCCATAGAGCAATATTTGGAACATTTGACCGCTTTACCGCTTTCTTGATTGAAGAGACAAAAGGTGCATTTCCAACATGGCTTGCTCCAACACAAGTAGAAGTAATTCCAGTTTCATCTGAATTTCAAGGAGATTATGCAGCAGCTGTAACAGACAAATTAAAACAAGAAGGAATTCGTGCAGAATTAGATGATAGAAACGAAAAATTAGGTTATCGTCTAAGAGAAGCTCAAACGAAAAAAATTCCATATACATTAATATTAGGAGATAAAGAAAAACAAGAAAATACTATCAGTTACCGCTTACACGGTCAAAAAGAGACAACAACTGTATCACAACAAGAATTTATAAAACAAGTAAAAGAAGAAATAGATAATAAATTATTAAGAAAGTAAAAGATAGGATAATATAAAATCTTATCTTTTCATTCAGGGGAATACAAAATGAGAAAGAATATATACAGTGATAAAGAATTAAATAACATCAAAAGCTTGATTACAGAAAAACAATTTAACAAAGCAAAAACAAGAATAGAAGAATATAAAAATATTTATCCCTATGATAACGAAATACAATTTTATGAGGCCTTATTACAAAAAGAGTATATCTTATCTCAACACAAAAAAGATTCAAAAAAATTGGCAGTAGTATATAATATGTTCAAAAATATTTATAAGAATCAAGGCCCAATGTGTTTTCGTGCTTTATATGAAATGGGAAAAATAAGACAAAAAGAAGGAAGATATCAAGAAGCTATTCAATGTTTTGAAAAAATATTAGAAGAAGCACCTTACGAAGATTTTCAAAGTATACTAGAATTGGCAAAGTGCTATGAAAAAACACATCAAATAGAAAGGGCCAAAAGTATTTTAACAAATACAATGAAATTAAAAAAAGATAATTATATTATATTAGCACTAGCAAAACTTGAACTAAAAACTAAGAATATAGACGTTGCCGAAAACCTGATTAAAATACTTCCAGAAAATAAGGAACCATTAAAGGAAATGAGAAAAAAGTGGAATTTAGAGGGTTTGATTGCCAAAGAAAAAAAAGACTATGATCAAGCTATCAAATATTTTAAAATGGCCGCAACTAAGCAAAGAGATTATATATATTGGTATAATCAAATGGAAATTGTAAGAATATATAAACTGACAAATGATTTAGACAATATGATAGATTTATGTCAAAAAATAGTAAGAGAAACATCCTACTTTCATAACGAAACATTATATATGTTAGGCGAGATCTATGAAAAACGATATGATAAAGATCTTGCTAAAAAATACTTTGAAGAAATAGTCAATAACAATTATACGAGTTATAAATATCGAGCAAAACTAAAACTCGGGGAAATAGAGATGGAAAATCATAATTTTAAAAATGCCAAAAAATATTTTACAGATATTATAAAAAATGAAAAAGGAGATGTTCCAAGCGCGTATTGTTGTTTAATATCAATTGCCTTAAGAGAAGAAGACTATGACAGATGTTATGAACTTTTAGAAAAGATAAAAATTCTAAAAGATAAAAAAGAAATACCGGAAATATACAGATTAGGCAGATTAGAAATGTACATAAATAAAAAGAAAAAGAATAAACTATCTAGTATGCCTCAAGGATATTTAACAAAACAAATTTTTAATTATAAACAAGAAGATGCCGTAGATCATATTAGACGGCATCATGTAGAAGTTGAACCAGAACAAATAAGTAAAAAAATAAATTTAGAACAAATGGTAGAGGAAGTAAGGATTAAAATAGATACATTAAAACCAAGTATCAAGTGTCTTGCAGATGAATATGTTGTAAAATATAATAAAGTAGGGTATGTAAAAGGAGAAGAAACAAACTACGTAAAAGTAGTATGCATACCCGAGACAGATTCTATTATAACGATGTACCCAGTAGAAGAATTTGCAGCATTCACCGTATGCGAGGAAAAAAATAAAGAAGAAAAAAGAATGTCACAAATTGATAAATTTAATGCTAGATATGAAAAAACAAAAGTATTACAGTTTAGTTCGAGAAAAAGATAAGTCTCATAAAAAAGACTTATTTTTTTGTAAACATTCTGTAAATTAAAGAAAAAATTTTATTACTATATTTACAAAAAGCTATATTTTAGTTTACTATATAAGTAATCAGTGGTAACTGGTGGTAAAAAGTGGGGGATTTTTATGTTCATGGGAGAATACCATCACTCTTTAGATGACA
Source organism: uncultured Bacilli bacterium (assembly GCA_944359885.1). Classification (GTDB taxonomy): domain Bacteria; phylum Bacillota_I; class Bacilli_A; order RF39; family UBA660; genus Faecimonas. The sequence continues at coordinate 9,606 of CALVTC010000042.1, forward strand.
AAGGAAGATTGATTATTCCAGCAAAGTTAAGAACAGAATTAGGTGATAATTTTATTATCACCAGAGGAATTGAAAAGTGTTTATTTGTCTATCCTGAAAAAAGATGGGAAGGTATTGTCCAAAAACTAGAGTCCTTACCATTTACCAAAAAAGATGCAAGAAACTTCACAAGATTTTTTCTATCCGGTGCTACTGTAGCAGAATTTGACAAGCAAGGCCGTATTAATATTACCTCCCCACTAATTGCCTATGCTGGTATTGAAAAAGATTGTATTATTATCGGTACTGGTGATAGGTTAGAAATATGGTCCAAAGATGCTTGGAATGAATTTTTTAATTCTGCTTCCATCAACATGTCCGATATAGCCGAAAATTTATTTAACGAAAGTGTGGATTTATAGTGGAAAAACATATCAGCGTATTATTAAAAGAATCAGTAGATGCTCTAAATCTAAAAGATACAAGTGTAATTGTAGATTGCACATTAGGTTATGGAGGACACAGTAGTTACATCTTACAACGAATAAAAAGAGGGGCCTTATTCGCCTTTGACCAAGATAGTGAAGCAATTCGGCATAGTACTAGTCGTCTTAGTGCGATTGGTACTAACTTCACTATTATTAAAAGCAATTTTGTAAATTTAAAAGAGGAATTAAATAAACGTGGTGTAACAGAAGTAGATGGAATACTATTTGATTTAGGAGTTTCATCTCCTCAACTAGACGATGCTTCTCGTGGATTTTCTTATCATGAAGATGCGAGACTAGATATGCGAATGAATAAAGACAATCCTCTATCGGCATACGAAGTTGTAAATAATTATTCAAAAGAAGAATTAACCAAAATCTTCTATAAATATGGGGAAGATAAATTTTCCAAAAATATTGCGAAAAAGATAGTCGAATACAGGAAAGAAAAACCAATTGAAACAACACTAGAATTAGTTGAAGTTATTAAAAGCGCAGTTCCCATAAAAGCTAGAATAAATAAACATCCTGCAAGACAAATCTTTCAAGCAATTCGAATTGAAGTAAATCATGAATTAGATGTATTACAACCTGCTCTAGAACAAGCATTATCTTTAATCAAAGTTGGTGGTAGAGTAGCAGTAATTACATTTCATTCCTTAGAAGATAGAATCGTAAAACAAGTATTTAAAGAAAAATGCAAAATTGATGATAAAGTAAAGGGATTACCAAATATTCCCGAAGAATATTTACCAGACTACAAATTGGTCGTAAACAAAGCTATTCTTCCAAGTAAAGAAGAATTAGAAAATAATGCTCGAGCAAGAAGTGCCAAACTTCGTGTTATTGAACGAATAAAATAAAGTAGGAAGGAGAAAGTTTATGAGAAAAATAAAGAAACGATTAAAAATGTCCAAATTTGAAAAACTACTATATACGTTAGCTTTATTTTTACTAGTAATTTCTCCGGTATCCATTGTTTTTTCTAAGGCAACTCTTGCCAACATAAATTATGAAGTAGAAAAGCAAAAACAAAAAATAGAAGAACAACAAAAGACCAATGAAAGTTTGGCAATGACAATTAACGAATTAGCATCCCTTACCAAGATTCAAGAAGTTGCAGAAGAACAAGGATTAAGTTATAATAATAATAACATTAAGACTGTAACAGAAGATAAATAGGATGTGAAATAATGAAAAAATTAAAAAAGAGAAAGAAAAATAATATCAAATATTCTAAGATAGTAATTTTTACTTCTCTTTTTTTGTTTGTCTGTATGATAGGAAGAGTCTTACAACTAGGTTTATCTGAAGAGGTAGATGGAGTAAATTTAAAAGAATTAGCTAGTAAAAGAACAACCGCAACAGAAACATTATCTGCAGAACGGGGAAGTATTTATACAGTGGATGGAGAAGCACTTGCTCAAAATGTTTCTTCCTATAAGTTAATTGCTTACCTAGATTCAAAAAGAACAACTGATGAAAATAATCCACAACACGTGGTAGATAAAGAAAAAACAGCTAAGGCACTAGCACCAATATTAGGAATGGAAGAAGAGGAAGTATTAAAATATCTATCAAAAGAAGATGTATATCAAACAGAATTTGGTTCCAAAGGGAAAGGCCTTTCAGAACTTACAAAAAATAAAATAGAAGCGCTAGACTTACCTGGTATTGATTTTATCGAAAGTTTCAAAAGATATTATCCAAAAGGAGACTTTGCATCATATACCGTGGGGTATGCAAAACTAGAAACAGATGAGGAAACTAGCGAAGAGACAATTGTAGGTGAAATGGGTATTGAAAAGTATTACGATAAAATCCTAAAAGGAGAAGATGGATACGTACACTACCAAAAAGAGTCAGACGGATATAAAATTGCGGATACAAGACAAAGAAGAAAAGATGCATCTCAA
>CALVTC010000043.1 GCA_944359885.1 uncultured Bacilli bacterium
TTGAAGAATTTTATCAGAACCTTAAAAGTTATTATGACCTTATATAAATTTTCTGTAAAAAACCGAAACTCAAATAATAAACTCTTGCTTTTTTGTAGAAAAAATGTATAATAAGGAGGTAAAAAGAGGTGGAAGTATGAGAAATTATATTCGTTATATTGTAATATTAATATTGATTATTGCCGGTGGACTATTACTTATCTCTGTTATAAATAAATTTACAGAACCAGATGTATCAAAGGTAGATAACAGTAACAAAACAGAAGAAAAAGAAACAACTCAAAAGGAAGAAGAAAATACAGATAATGAACAAGAACAAACTTCATCAGAAGATGGTTCAAAAGATCAAAATGCTGCAAATGAAAACTCTACGCAAACAGTAACAACACCAAACACTAGTACAGTAGAAGTACCAAATACCGCAACAGGAGAAAAAACAGAAGGAACTACAGAAAATATTCCAACTTATTCAGAATATAAGGGTCAATTAATTATATCGGAAGAAGAAAGATAAGCATGTCTTATCTTTTTTGTTAATAAGGAATCTACTTCTCTAAAATGCGAATTTGAAAACTTGATAAAAAATAGTTAGCATACGAACAAATGCATTATATAGTTTTTTCATCAAGGAGGAATATTATGTTTAGAGTTTATCGCTTTCGAATGTATTCTACAGCTAATCAAAGAGAGTTAATTCAAAAAACATTTAGTTGTATATGAAGAGTATTATAATAAAACAAAAAAAGAAACTAGCAGTACTATATCAAAAACTAAAGAATGCTAGAAAGTATTTCATCCATCAAATAACTAAAAAACTGATAATAGAAAATGATATCATAGTAACAGAAGACTTAAATGTAAAGGGGTAATGTAAGTTTAGTAGAGCTTTGCAGAGTTTTAGAATATAAAGCTAAGATATATGGAAAGAAATATATCAAAATAGACAGTTTTTATCCAAGCAGTCAGAAGTGTAAAAGACAAAAGAAAACTAAGGTAGCGATTATCGGATGTTAAGTAATTATGAAATAAGGTTACTTAGTCTGAGAAACAAGAAACTTGGAAGGTGACGACCAAGGCAAATTAAGTTTACTTAATTATTTTATTCTGAAAAAGTTTACTATAAACAACTTGACGAATTTCTACATTATTTATATATTGAGTATAACAGATATAGTTTTATCTATAATAGAAAAGAAAAAGTTGAGAAGATAAAAAATAAGCTGTTATAAAAGAAAGGGTAGTTATGAATCATTTAAAATTAATTGCATTAGAAAACATTAAGGAAATTGGAGAGGAGGTAAACGTAAAACTAAAAGATCTAAATCAAACAGACGAGAATTATTTATTAAAAATAGCAGAATGTAGATTTTCAAATGGTGAAGGAAAAGTAAAAATAGAAGAGACTGTAAGAGATAAAGACATATATATTTTAGCGGATGTAGGAAATTATGGTCTAACCTATCAAATGCATGGTTTTACTCATCACATGGCACCAGATGAGCACTTTCAGGACATAAAAAGAACAATTTCTGCGCTAGCGGGTTCAGCAGAAAAAGTATCAGTCATTATGCCTTTGTTATACCAATCAAGACAACACAAAAGAAAAGGAAAAGAATCATTAGATTGCGCTATTGCGCTACAAGAATTAGAAAGACTAGGAGTAGGGCATATTATCACATTTGATTGCCACGATCCAAATGTATGTAACGCAATACCCAATTTACCATTTGAAAACTTTTATGCTTCTAACACTATTTTAAAAAATATAGAACAAAAAGAACAATTAAATTCATTATTAGTAGTAAGTCCAGATTTAGGAGCAACAGAAAGAGCAAGATATTATGCAGAAATATTAGGATGTGATGTTGGAATATTTTATAAACGACGTGATTTATCAAAAGTAGTAAATGGTAAAAATCCTATCGCAGAGCACATATATATGGGACCTGAAATAAAAGAAAAAGACGTCTTAGTAGTTGATGATATGATTGCATCTGGTGGATCTATGATAGAAGTAGGACAAAAATTAAAAGAAAAAGGAGCAAACAAAATATACTTTATTACTACCTTTTCTCTATTTACAGAAGGAGTAAAAGATTTTGACAATGCCTATGAGAATAATTATTTTGATAAAATATATACAACAAATTTAACTTATATTCCAGAAGAAATAAAACAAAAAGAATGGCTCAATGTAGTAGATTGTTCTTATGATATAGCAAAAATAATTAATGCTCTTCACAACAAAGAATCTTTAAAATCTGTAAAAGAAGACTATCCAAAAATATTAAATTTAAAAAAATAATAAGATAGGAAGGGTAAAATGGATTTCAAAAATATTGTTAACATATTAAAAAAACAACAAAAACATATCGCTACAATGGAATCTTGTACAGGTGGTGGTATTGCTAATGCTATAACTAATATAGAAGGTGCCAGTGAAATATTAGAATTTAGTGCTGTAACTTATTCTAATGAATATAAAATGAAAATGGGTGTACCAAAAGAAGTAATAGAAAAATATACGGTTTATAGTCAACAAACTGCTAACGAGATGAGCAAATGTATTTCCAATTTTGCTAGTAGTGATTATGGAATAGGAGTCACTGGTAAATTAAATCGAATTGATCCTAAAAATCAAGTAGGAGAAGATAATGTTGTCTTTATCAGTATTTATAACAAAGAAAAAAAATCTTATACAGAATGTAAGATAACAGTAAATAAAACTACTCGTCAGCAGAATAAAGAATTAATTATAGAAGAAGTAATAAAACTATTAGAAAAAACCATAAAAGAATAAAGATTGTTCATACTAATACTGGTGATAATATGAAAATACGACTAGGTTATGCTTGCATCAGTGAAACAATAAAAGAAAACTTTAAAACCTATACTTATACAAGATATAAACAAGAAAAAAATAAAGAAAAGTTAGAAAGTATTATCTCTTCTAACCTTTTTCATTTAAAAGAGTTGTTAATCTACAATAACAAAAATAATATTCATTTTTTTAGAATCACATCAAACCTAATTCCCTTAGCAACAATTGAAGACGTAGTAATAGACTATACCAAATGGAAAAGGGAATATAGACAAATTACCCAAGAAATAAAAAAGAAAAGTATGCGAGTAGACTTTCATCCTAGTGAATATTGTGTTCTAAATAGTACCAAACAAGAAGTAATCAATCAGAGTATAAAAATATTAAAATATCATTATCATTTATTAAAGGATTTAAAGATAAAAAATCCTCTATTAGTTTTACATATTGGTAGTAAAGAATTCGGTAAAGAAAAATCTTTAACAAGATTTATCAATACTTATCAAAAATTACCAGAAGAAATTAAACAAGTAATCGCAATAGAAAATGATGATAAATCTTTTAATATTGAAGATTGCATCGAACTTTCAGAAAAAATTTCTATTCCAGTTATATTGGATTACCATCATCACCAATGTAATCCAAGTACACATACATTAGAAGAACTACTCCCAAAAATAATAAGTACTTGGCACACCACACCCAAGGTACATTTTTCATCTCCTAAAAGTAAAAGAAAAAAAGAATATCGATCCCATCATGATTATATTGATGTAGAAGAGTTTATAAAATTTTTAAAGATATTAAAACAACAAAATATAGATATCGATATTATGTTAGAGGCCAAAAAGAAAGATGAAGCATTATTTCGCTTAGTAAGGGAATTAAAATACAAATTAGACTTAGACTTTGTAGATGAAACTAGTTTTATGCTATAATGGACAAAAGGAGATTGCAGTATGAATCAAAAAATAGGTATCTTAGATTCAGGTATTGGAGGAACTACAGTATTAAAAGAAATAAAGAAATTATTGCCAAAGGAAGACTATATCTATTATGCAGACTCCAAGAATAATCCTTACGGAGAAAAAGCAGAAATGCAAATTATAAAAATAGTGGATGATATTGTAGAATTTTTAATAAAAGAAAAGAAATGCAAAATGATAGTCATTGCCTGTAATACCGCAACAACAAAATGTATGAATCATTTAAAAGAAAAATATCAAAATATTCCCATCATCGGAACAGTACCAGCAATTAAAGTAGCATGTGATAATAATTATAAGAACACACTAGTCCTTGCAACACCGCAGACAATAGATTCTCTTCGCACAAAAGAATTAATTACAAAGTATAAGAAAAAAGATCAAGAAATTACACTCTTTCCTTGTCCCCATTTAGCTCATGCAATTGAGACAGGTCAAAAAGAAAAGATAATGACTATTTTAACCAATATCAAAAAGGAAATAAAAAACAAAAAGATAGATTCCATCGTCTTAGGATGTACTCATTATCCATTGATAACGAAAGAATTAAATGAAGTCTTTCCTAATATTCCATTATTAGATGGATCATTAGGCGTTGCAAAAGAAGTAAAACGAAAGTTAGAAAGCAATCATCTAATAAATAAAAATGGTACTGGAACAGTAGAATTTATTCAATCAAAAGAAAAAGCAGTGGTAAATAGTGTCAAATAAAGAAAGTTCTTTCGATAGATACTTTCTTTTTATGTTATCATGAAACTGGTGATATTATGAATAAACAAAAACAAATAGATGATTTTGGTACAGAAGATACTTACAAATTATATAGAACTGTATATGAAATCATTCATCCTACAATATCAAAAAAGAATATATCAGATTATAAAATTATCATACAAGAAGACCTAGTACCATTAAGAATTTTTTATCCTAAGAAAATTTCAAAACTAGAAAAAGCAATTATTTATGTTCCAGGAAAACTTTGGATTGTAAATGGTATTAAAAATTATGCTGAAGTAGCTTGCAACTTAGTAAAAGAAACAGATACTATTATAATTGCTCTAGACTATTCATTCCAAGAAAAAAACAGTTATAATCAAACGGTAGAAAAATGTTATCAGACTATAAAATATCTTCTAAAAGGATTAGATAGATTAGGAATGCCAAAAGATAATATTACTTTACTAGGAGACTCTCTTGGAGCAAGTATAATTGCAAATGCTAATATTTCTTCAAACGAATGCCTTGAAGTAAAAGAAATCTTATTTTATCCAGCGCTAAATTTATTATTTGAAGAAAGAGAAAAATATCCATCTCTAGATCAAAATAACAAACTAGATTTATTAACACTGGAACATCTAAAAATATTTAAAAATAATTATATAGAAGAAAAATCATACCAATCCCCATTAAAGCTTAACAATTATTCTACCTGGCCTAATACTCTTATTATAACAGGAGACTTAGATCCATTAAGAGATGAAGGCATAGCTCTAGCAAAACTCTTAAGAAAGAATAATAAGAAAGCAAAAGCACTTAACATAAAGTTTGCATCTCATGGATTTTTAAATAGCAAGGACGAAGAGTCGATAGAAGAAGCTATGAAAGAAATAAAAAAGTTTATTGTTAAAAAAGAAAGATAGTATGTTATACTAGAAAGGTGAAGAAATGGAAAGACGAAGAACAAAAAAAGATATTGTAAAAATGTTGCTTAGAAATAATGAATTAGAAGAGCAAGATGAAGAAGAATTATTAAATTTATTAATTGATCAACCTATTGCTATTGATGTAGATAAACAAGAAGAAGCGAAGATGACAAAAGGGGATAAATTTGCTGATAAACTAAGTGAGATTGCTGGTAGTTGGACATTTATAATTTTATTTATAATATTCTTATTAGCGTGGATTGGTTTTAATACAATAATATTAGCCAAAGAAGAAGCAATTGATCCTTATCCATTTATTTTATTAAATTTAGTTCTATCATGTATAGCTGCCTTACAAGCACCAATTATTATGATGAGCCAAAATCGTCAAGCAGAAAAAGACAGTTTACGAAACCAAAATGATTATAGAACCGATCTAAAAAGTGAACTTATCCTAGAGTCCTTGCATGATCAAATGAATGTCATCTTAAAAAATCAAAAACAAATTTTAAAATATATAAAAGAACAAGAGGAGAAAAAAGATGAAGTTAAAAAAAACAGGTAAATTAGCTTTGATATTGATTTGTATTTTGTTACTGGCGGGATGTAATGAGCAAAGTAATAATACTAAGTCCAAAGTCGAAGAAAATAGCTCCAATACATCAATCAATGAATCTTCTCAATCAGAAAAAGAAATTGAAATAAAGGAAGAAGACATTGCTGGTATGGAAAAGTTAACTTGTACTAGAGAAGCTAGCGCTGGTACAGATACAGAAGTAAATTTAGATTATGAACTTTATTATCAAGGTGACTATATCCAAATTCTGCATTCGAAAGAAGAAATCATAACAGAGGATCAAGATACATTAGATGAATATGAACAAGCATATCGTAGTATTTATAGTCATTATAAAGATCTAGATTATTATGATACAGCAGTAATAAGAACAGAAAATAGTGTCACAAATGATACAGTCATTAATTATGGAAAGATAGATACAGATAAACTTTTAGAAATAGAAGGAGAAGAAGACAATGTAATTAAGGATGGCAAAGTAAAATTAGAAGATTGGTTAGACTTTGCTGAGCAGTTCGGAACAACTTGCGAATAAGAGTTGTCTTCTAAATGTTCGAGTAGTTCAATGGATAGAATCTCTCCCTCCGACGGAGATGATATGGGTTCGACTCCCGTCTCGAACACCATTTTTATTGAAATATAAATTAAGTTATGATAGAATGAAAAAGAAAGAAACACGCCGATATAGTTTAGTGGTAAAACAGATCCTTGGTAAGGATCAGCGGACAGTTCAATTCTGTCTTTCGGCACCATTAGAAAATTCAGTGGAACTTTTCCGAAAGGAAAACACTTTAAATAGAGATCAATCCGTAAAAAGGATTGATTTTTTATTGATATGAAAGAAATGGTGAAGTGATAAACGTTATATAAAAAGCAATACAAATAGGCAGTGAACTAAAATAAAAACCTCCATATTATTGCATAATAATTCATCGTCCTATATAATGATTATATAAGAGTAGGTGAGTAAGATGAGAGAGTTGGCAAGTAAGAAAAAGGTATTGATAGTTAGTTTCCTATTAATCGTTCTAATGATTTACTATCTTGAGACTTATTATTCGGATGGCCTATATCATAACAACTTAAATTGTGGTGCTTATATATTTTATACTTTAAATTCTTTTTTGCCATTTTATTTATTACTCGCTTTTTTATCGAACAATCTTGTAACTAGTAACTTTTATCAAAATAAATATAGCAAGTTTCAAAATATGATTATTCCTAGAACGGGATTTAAAAAAAGAATATTATATGAAATTAAAACAGTATTATTTTCATCCATTATCGTAAGACTTATGATTCATATCTTTACTTTAATAGTTATTCACGTTTTCTTTTCTGAGATTCATTTTCAAGGATTGGAATCCAGTGCTTTTGTTGCATTAAATACCAATACCACGATATCTTTACTATTATATATTGTTTATTCTACAGTAGGGTTTGCAATATTTTCTCTATTTCTTTATAGTCTAATTTATTTTATAAAGAATAAATATATCTATAATGTAAGTGGGATTATTATCTTGATTGTATTAGCGGTCTCTATGGCTCTTATTGGTAACGAATTGTATGCCAACCAGTTAAATGTAAAAATATTTAATCCATTATTAGAGGCTGTAAATACTTTATCTTTAATTCTTCCTGGTTTAGAAACATCTACTGCTATTACATCCATAAGAGAAACAAATTTATATTTTGGATATACTTGCATCATGTTTTTAATTTACAGTTGCATTTTATGTGTTATTGGTTGTAGTTTAACAAGAAAAAAAAGTTAGGAACAAAAGGAGGAAAACTTTTATGTTAGAAATAAAAAAATTAAGTAAAAAGTTTGGCAAACATATCATTTTTCAAGATGTTTCTATAACAATAAAAGAAGGAGAACTAATTCATTTTTATGGTCCCAATGGTAGTGGAAAATCCACTTTATTTAAAATAATTACGGATATTACCTCACCAGACAAGGGAGAAGTACAGATAGAAAAAGGAAAAAGAATAGGAGCTCTAATTGAAAATCCAGGATTTATTGAAAATGAGACTATTTTATATAATTTAAAATATTTGTATTCTTTGTCAAATACGTATGATGAGAAAGTAGAAAAACATATTGAAACCTTATGCCAAAGTTTTCATTTAGATTTTTATAACCAAGATAAAATGAAAAACTATTCAGTTGGAATGCGACAGAAAGTTGCTATTATTCAATCTATTATGGAAAATCAAGATATCATTTTATTGGACGAACCAACGAGAGGATTAGATCAAGCTGGAGTGGAGGAATTTTACAAACTCATAAAAGAATATAATAAGGAAAAAGATAAAATTATCATAATAGCTTCACACGAATCATTAAAGTTACCTTTTGATAGAAAATTAGTAATTAAGGATTATCAAATATATGATCAAAAAGATATTAAAGAATAGTAGTAATTACCTTTTCCTCATCATATTTAATTTAGCTTTATTTTTAATCTATCAAGACACAAATAATTACATGACTGTTAAATATATTACCACCAATAAATCCATGGATATCATGATCAGTATTATTTTTACTTTTCTTTTGCTTAAACTATATTTTGATAGTTACTATTATATTGTCCTAAATAGAAACAATATTATCACTAGAATAGGAAGAAAAGAATATAACTTATTAATTCTAAAACAACTCTTACTTCCATCAATAATATTTTTTATTATAAATCTCATATCAGATTATATTCTAATTGGAAGTATTAATATAGTTTACATAATAATAAATATTTTATTTGCTATAACTTGTGTAATTGCATTACCAAAGAAGAAAGAATACAATAATGAGTTTTTAATAGTCTTAATCCTATTTATTCTTATCAAAATAGTCTATTTCAAACTCTTTATTTAGTATAAGGTGTTTTATTATGGCGTTTAGTAGAGAATGGTAATAATATTAATAGTTGTTATTACGTTCATTCCAAGTTTAATATTTTTTTAAGTCGTATACTTAAATATAAAAATGATAAAGAAAAACAAAAAAATACGCAACTATGTTGGCGGCATTCTATGTTGTTTATTTTTCGATTCTCATAGAGAAGATAGTAAATCAACTTCCAGTAAATTTGAATAATATTGAAACTACATTTAAATTTGATTACAATGATATGTTCAATAAAGAGAGATATGACTTATTATTTAAGAAAAAATATAAAAATACATATTTTCTAGTTGGCAGACGAAATATCATAGAAGCTTCATTACCAGAAGAACTTAATTGCTATTATAAAAATAAGAATGGATGGAGGCCCATCTTTGAACCTTTTACTTATGATATAACTTATGGAGAAAATGATGGCTATGATATTTACTATTGTAATAATACTAAGGATAAAGTAACAGGAATTTTTGTAACCACATTTCCAAGTTCAAAAGAACCAAAAAAAGGGTTAGAAATAACTGATAAATATAAAACAGAGTTTAATTACATAACGGATGATAATAATGAACCTATAAAATATTGTAATGAATCGAATAAAATATATTTTGGAGTAATGAAATAATAGTAATAAGACGAAGAAATTTTACTATAATTTTTTTTCTTTCTGTAAATGTATCTTTCAGACATACAACTATTAGGTTTACTGAAACGTCATTCATTTTTTGCTCTTTTTTAGTTAATGTAATCCTTTCGTTATTCATAATCAATTGCTCCTTTCATAAGGAGCATATTAAATCATAAACTAACATTTTCAAAAAAAGATATAACATGACATTGTCACAAAATGATTACAACAATATTTAAAAATGTTTCAAATAGAACAAAGCGTGCTATAATAAAAAGAAAAAGGAGATTTTTATGAGTGTAATACAACATAATATAGAAAGAGAAAAAAGATTAATAGGATTATTAGGATATAGTCTAGTTGGTCCAGATAGTTCTGATCATTGGCTTATTGTAGATGAAAATCAAAATCAAGTAGGTTATATTCAATATAAAAAATTTCATAATATTAATTCAAACAAAAAATATTCTAAACTTTATAAAATATTTCATAATGTTAATTCAAAAAAAAGATATTCTGAATTTTTGGGTTATGATACATTGATTAATAGTTCAAATATCTTTGCTAGTGAATTTTCAAGGCGGTGGATTGATAAAAACGGAAAAATGCTTGATAGTCCTGATGGTACAGGAGTTAGTTATCCATTTTATATAAAAAGGGAAAATCAAGAAATGGATCGTGTAGAAATGGATATTGGAGATTTTCCTTCATTAACTGTATGGAGTGAAAAATATGGTTTTATTAAATTTAAGGTCGATAATCAAGGACTATATCTAAATTTTAAAAGAAAAACAGATAATTTTAATATCGAAGAATTATTAATTTATAAAAATGTAGGTAATGGATATCATAACAATAAAGAGTATGTATATCGAATAAGATATTGTAAAAAAGATTTGGAATTATCTGACATTAATGATAAAAACATAACAACACGAGAAATAAGCGGAACTCAATACTATTATGATAAAAATCACTTAAGAATATCAGAAAAAACATGGGTTGGTGAAAAATTAAGAACTAATAGAGAAAGTATTGTTGAAGGTACAGTTAAAGAAATGGCTACTAAACACCAAATAGGAATTGATTGTTTTAATCATTTTAGATTTGTAATAAATCAAATTATTCCATTTAATGAAGATATTATTTCTACAATAGTTAATCACAATAAAGTTAAGCAAGCTAATTTAACAATGTTTTTTCCAGATTATGCAAAAGAAATATCAGAAACCTCAGTTCAAAAAAAATTAACACCAAACAAAAAAAATTAGCATTCTTTTGATTGCTATTTTTTTATTATGCAAAACATCAGTTTTGCATTTAAAACCACCAGCTATTTGGTATGAATAGTAAAGAAAGGACCACAAAAACAAAAATGAAGTCTAAAGACATAAATGAGAACCAATTGTTCCATACAAAGTATAATTGTATGTACCATATTGTGTTGATTCCTAAATTTAGAAGAAACTTCGAGTGTTAATAAATATTAACTAGAAATACTATCTAGAAGTGAGAGCTTTTATGAATATGGTAAAACTATAGTATTAAAGAAAAAAATTACAATAGAAGAACTATTACAAAATGCAACTTTAAGTCAACTAAAACAATATAGGGAATATTTAAGGTATTGTAAAAATGTTAATCAAGCAATTAATTAGGATGAATATCTGCCAAGAATTGATGAACAAGTTAATTTAGAATTAAGTATAGATAATAAAAAACTTTGAAATTACAAATAAAACCTAAGCAAAATTTGAAATAAATATCAACTAAAAAAAGAAGTTGATATTTTTTGTTAATAAGGAATTTGCTTGTCTAAAATGCAAATTTGAAAACTTGATAAAAAATAGTTGACACACGAACAAATGTATTATATAGTTTTCTCATCAGGGAGGAATATTATGTTTAGAGCTTATCGTTTTCGAATGTATCCTACAGCTAATCAAAGAGAGTTAATTCAAAAAACATTTGGTTGTACTAGACTTGTTTATAATCATTATTTAGAAAAGCAAAAATCACTTTATAAAGATGGAGAAGAAGCTTTATCTTGTTTTGATATGATAAGAGATTTAAAAAGACACATAATAAAACTTCCTAAGTTAAAAGAAGTAAGTATAAGAGGATATCGAGATTTAGAGTATT
>CALVTC010000044.1 GCA_944359885.1 uncultured Bacilli bacterium
TGTGTATGCCTAAAATGCGAATATATTTTTTCATTAATGTTTAGATTTTTTTAGGACATTTTCCTAAATTATTGACACATTATTAATTATATTTATTATATCATATAAATCACGGTATTTAACTTATTCTACTTATATTTAATTATTTTAATAAATCTACTTCTTGAATAATTCGTTACTTTGCAAGTGTGCAATTATAGTAAATAAAAAGCTAGCAAACGAATGCTAACTTTTTTGTTTCCGAAATTGTTTCCAAACTATTTTCTCTTATTTTATAAGGCTTTTCAGAGATTTTGGTAACATCTTTTTTAATTTTGGAAACAAAATGGAAACTAATTGACTATTTTTTGTAATTTTTTAATTTTTAAAAACCTCGCAAACCCTTATTTTATAAGCTATTTGCCACAGCAATTTTTATACTTTTTTCCACTCCCACATGGGCAAGGATCATTTCTACCAATTTTTTTTACTCTTTTTGGAGTCTTTTTTGCTTGCTCTTTTCCACCTTCATTGGTAATTTTTTTCTTTACCACTTCTTTTCTTTCAATATTTTGTCTAATTTCAGCTCTTAATAAGAAGGTTGTTACATCTCTATCAATCTTTTGTAACATCGCATCAAACATATCATACCCTTCCATTGTATAAGCTCGAAGTGGATCTTCTTGGGCATATCCTCTCAAATGGATTCCTTCTCTTAGGTGGGACATAGTATTAATGTGTTCCATCCAATAATTATCTACTACTTGTAAAGTAATCGCTTTTTCAAATTCATCTGTTACTTCTTGTGGAATTTCTTTAATCTTTTCTTCATATTCTGATGTAAGCTTCTTTACTAAGATATCAATTACTTCATCTTCTGGTAGACCATCTATATCTGATACTTTGATATCATTTTTTAATAAATTTTCATTTATATATTCTGTTATTTCTTCATAATCTTGTTTACCAAGAGCACCTTCTGGTGCTAAATGAGATTTTACTAAATCTTCTATGTGATGACGGAATGTATCTAAAACCATTTCATGAATAGATTCACTATCTAGAATTCTATTTCTTTTTGCATACATGATTTCTCTTTGATCATTCATAACATCATCATATTGAAGCAGTTGTTTACGAATATCAAAGTTATTTCCTTCTACACGTTTTTGTGCCGTACTAATTGATCTTGTAAATGTTTTGCTTTGAATAGCTTGATCTCCTAATCCCATGGATTTCATCATTTCTCCGATTCTATCAGAACCAAAGCGTACCATTAAATCATCTTTCATTGATACAAAGAATTGAGTATATCCTGGATCCCCTTGACGTCCAGAACGTCCACGTAACTGATTATCAATACGACGAGATTCATGGCGCTCTGTACCAACTACGCATAATCCACCTAATTTCCTAATATCATCGGATAACTTAATATCTGTACCACGACCAGCCATATTTGTAGCAATAGTTACCGATTTATGTTGCCCAATTTTAGAAATGATTTCTGCTTCACGCGCATGATTTTTTGCATTCAAAACTTCATGTGGAATATGTGCTTTTTTTAGCAAATCACTGATTAATTCACTTGTTTCAATAGCAATTGTACCAATTAGAACTGGTTGTCCTTTTTCATAACGCTCTTTTACAAAATTAATAATTGCCTTATACTTTGCTTCTTTTGTTGCATAAACTAGGTCTGGTGCATCTACACGAATTACTTCTTTGTTAGTAGGAATTTCTATAACATACATATTATAAATATTTCTAAACTCTTCTTCTTCTGTTTTTGCAGTACCAGTCATACCAGATAATTTTTTATACATTCTGAATAAGTTTTGAAACGTTATAGTTGCGAGTGTTTTTGTTTCTTGATTAATTGTTACTCCTTCTTTTGCTTCAATTGCTTGATGAAGTCCGTCTGAATAAGCACGTCCTTTCATTAGACGTCCAGTAAATTGGTCTACAATTACTACTTCATCATCTTGTACAACATAATCTACATCTTTTTTCATTGCATAGTTCGCACGTAATGCTTGATTGATGTAATGTACTAGCGAACCATTCTCAATATCATACAGATTTTTTACATGAAAAGATTTTTCTGCCTTCTCACTACCTTTTTCTGTTAATGTTACTGCTTTTGTTTTTTCATCATAGACATAATCATCTTCTTGTTTTAATCCCTTTGCAAAATGATCGGCATCTAAATATAAGTTAGCACTGTTCATTTTGCCACCTGAAATAATTAAAGGAGTTCTTGCTTCATCAATTAACACAGAGTCAACCTCGTCAATTATAGCAAAGTTTAATGGTCGTTGAACTCGATCTTCTTTTCTAATTACCATGTTATCTCTTAAATAGTCAAAACCAATTTCATTATTGGTAGAATATAAGATATCACAGTTATATGCTTCTTGTTTTTCTTTAGCACTCAGATCTCTTGTATTTACTCCAACAGTCAAACCTAAGAAACGATAGATATCTCCCATCCACTCAGCATCACGTCCAGCTAAATATTCATTGACAGTAATAACATGTACACCTTCACCAGTAAGAGCATTTAAATAACCAGGAAGCACACAAGTTAATGTTTTTCCTTCTCCAGTTTTCATTTCTGCTATATTTCCATAGTGAATAGCAAGTCCACCTAAAATTTGAACATAGAAATGTTTTTCTCCTAGCACACGAAATGAAGCTTCTCTTGCAGTCGCAAAAGCTTCTACTAAAATATCTTCTAAGGTTTCTCCATTTTGTAATCTTTCTTTAAATTCTTCTGTTTTTGCTTTTAGTTCTGTGTCTGTTAATTTGGAATATTCTTCATTCAATTCCATTATTTTATCAGCTAGAACTGAAAATCTTTTTAGTTCTTTATATTCATGGTCGAACAATTTTCTTAATAATTTCATTCTAACATCTCCTTAACTTATTATTTTACCAAAAAAATAGGAAGAATAAAAGAAATTCTTCCATTTTTATCGCTATTCAGCCTCGATTATACCATAGTTTCCATCTGTTCTTTTATATACAACTGCTGCTTGGTCTGTATCGCTATCTTTATACATATAGAATTGGTGACCTAAGAGCTCCATTTGAAGTATTGCCTCTTCTTCATTCATTGGTTTTACTTCAACTTTCTTTCTCTTTAAAATCTTTTTATCATCAGATGCCTCATCTTCAGAGAAACCAGTAATATCAAAGTCACGATTTACTTTTATTTGTTTTGACATAATACGTGTCTTATTCTTTCTGATTTGTCTTTCTAGCTTGTCAACCGTTTTATCAACTGCAGCGTAGAAGTCATCTTTTGATTCTTCTGATCTTAAAATAAATGCTTTTAGTGGTATGGTAATTTCTACTCGTTGTTCATGATTTTTTACTTTTACTATGACATTAGCACGAACATTATCGCTATTTTCTAGGTATTTGTTTAGTTTTTCTAGCTTTTCTTCAATATATTGTTTCATAGCATCAGTAACTTTTAGTTTATCTCCATGAATAATAATTTCCATACTATCACCTCCTTATAATTGTAGTATAGCATATTTTTGAAAAAAAAACTACTATTTAACATTAGCAGTTTCTTTAACTAATTTTACATTTAAAGCTTGGTATCCCTTGCTTGTTTCTACCAATTTAAACTCTACTAGCTGTCCTTCAGATAAAGTTTTATAACCATCTAATTCAATTGCTGAATAATGTACGAATACATCTTCGTTTTCTTTGTATTCGATAAAGCCATATCCTTTATCATTATTGAACCACTTAACGCGTCCAACCATCATGCTCTTGCACCTCATTTCTACCAACAGTTCCCATATCTTCTTGGTGATTTAATCATACCAATTTTTTCCAAACTACCGCCATAAATTCCGTTAATTGCTATTGATACTTACTTTGATGGAAACTATTCCCCCTTTTTCGACAAAATTCGACAAAAATTATTTTTTGATTTATTATTTTACCGATTTTTTTGTTACTAGTCTTTTATGGAATATATAATGGATATCGTTAGAGGTTTGGTGGTTGTATATGAAACAATTATTTTTAGATAGTAGCATGAATCTTATTTGTAAATACCAATCCTTTTCTGACTACGATAAGAAAAAACTACGATATGGATTAGAGGGGATATACCTCACCATTACCAAATTGGTTATACTACTCATTTTAGCTATTTTATTGAATATGTTTAAAGAATTTATATTAGTTACTGTACTGTTTAACATTATTCGATATACTGGCTTTGGATTTCATGCTGAAAAAAGCTATCAATGCTTATTCTTTTCAACTTTTAATTTTATTGCAATACCATTTTTATTGTTACATATACAGCTATCCGATTTTATTGTATATACACTATGTGCAGTTTGTATTTTTCACTACTTACTATTTGCACCAGCGGATACAAAAAAAAGACCTCTTTCAAATAAAAAAAAGAGAATCATTCGTAAAGTATTAACTGTTATGATTGGTCTTTGTTATACATTAGCAATTGTCTTATTACATAATGAATTTTGGACTGATATTTTGTTATCGGCGTTGATTTGTGAAGTTGTTTTTATTAGTCCAATTACCTATTTAATATTTAGACAACCTTATAATAATTATAATGTGTTAAATGCTAGAAATAGTATTTAATATAAATTTTGTAAAGGAGATAGGGTATGAAAAAAAGATTATCTATGATGTTGGCAGCAGTAGCAATGTTAGCAACTGGAGCAGCAGGATTAGGATGTATTTGGTTTCTTGGTGATGAACCTAGTTCAATTGATGTCCTAAACGATTAAGAATATCAAATTTGATATTCTTTATTTTTTTTGGTTCTTTTTAATAGTTAACTGTTCTATATAATAACCATCTATGATATCTTGTCTTGATTCTAACCAATCGTTTTCTGATATTAATTTAGATGCAAAATATAGTCCATTACCTCTTCCTTCTCCTTTTGAAGATACTCCCTTTTTGTTCCTGTCTTTCATATTTTTATGTCTTTTAAAGGTGTTAGAGAATACAAATGTAACTTTATCTTTTAACTCATACACTTCTATGGTTAAATTTTTCTTCCTACTTTCAGCTGCTGCTTCAATTGCATTATCAAAGTAGATTCCTATTAGTTTACATAATACTCTAATATCTTTTTCTGATAACTTTGTTAGTAACCCTTTTCTTTCTAAACTAACATCAGTAGTTAAATTAACTTTATGTTTCTGTGCAATTGCTGCCTTATAATACATTAAACCTTTAATACCACCTTTTGGTAAATTTTTTAAATTAGTTACTGCCTGACCTTCTATATTAATACTATCTTCTAGTATTTCATCAATTTTATCTTTTACCTTCTTTTCCTTTGTTAAACATCTTAATACCGCTAGTTGATTCTTATATTCGTGACGGTTTAGTTGCTCTTTTTCTATCCAATCTTCAAAATTTTGAACATATGAAAATAAACTATCATATTCATTACTTAACTGGTTATAGTCATTTGTATTTTTAATATACGCATATCCAATAACTCCAAATATTATCATTCCTGATAGATTAATTATATAATTCATATTATAATTTTCCAAAATTGCCCAATTGTAGGCAAGCAAACAAAAATCTGCCACCAATAATAATAAAAAGATTGAATTAATTAACACTTTCTTTGTAGAGATATTAGAATAAAATTTTTGAACTTGTGACCGTACCTTTTGGTTTTTGATTACTAAAATGCTAGCTAAAGTTATTAATATATTAGATATCATAAATATAATAATATTTTCTCGTAATTTATTAAAACTAATAAACATTCTAAAGCAGGAAGTTATTACTACATCTGAAAAGAATAAAATAATCATAAAAATTGATACGCTTGTTATAGCTTCTTCTATATTTAAATGAAATATAACTTTATATATTAAAATATTGAGTAAGAATATACTAATAGAAAATACAATTGTATACTGTACTTTGTAATTTAATATAGTAAATGTAGCTAGAATTAATAAAAGTAAAATTGATTTGATATCTAACTTTCTTTTTGTATTGTGTGTAATACTATTAATTATATAATATCCTGCTCCAATCATTAATGTCGTACATATGATTCTAACTAATACCTCTAACACGATTATACATCTCCCTCTTTTTACTTCTTGAAGTTTCTTTGAACTCACTTCCGTTTTTAAATATTACTAAATTCTTTGTAAAGTTATAACTTTGTACTTGTTCTATGTTGAGTGCTACTGCTCTATTGCACTTGAAAAATCTTTTATCTAGTTTTCCTAATACTTCATTTAGTGAACCTTGAATTGGATACTCACCGTCTTCAGCAGTTATAATACATCTTTTACTATCCATTTCTTTTTCAATTTTTAGAATACTTCTAAACTCTATATTATAAGCTATATTCTTATACGTATATCTGATACATTTATATCTATTATCATAATGTTTCATACATATTAAGAGTGCATCTTGTAATTTTTGTTCTGAGTGATCTAGTTTATTAATAAAATCTACTAGCATTAATCTTTTACCTAGTGCTTCGTATTTATATTCTGCATATCCTGAGATCATAATTATCATAGATACCCAGTCATCATATTCTTCTCTTATCCATCTAGCTGCATCAATACCAGATCCTTCATCAGTTCTAATATCCAGTAAATATATTTTAAAACCTCTTAATTCTTTGACAAACTTCTTCCATTTCTTATTATAACCGTCAAAAGTATGACATTCATATTCAATATCATACTTCATCATAAATTTATCTATTTGATTTTTATATTCATTTAACAATTCCGGTTCATCTTCACAAATAATAAAGTTAAGCATGTCAATCTCCCTCCTTAATTAAATTCCATAATTTTCCAATCCCTTTATAAAGAAAAACTGCTATTGTTAGCAGTTCTGGTTTTAGGATTTTTTTCTTCTGAATATTGAAAACTTTTCTTCTATCTTTTTTGTTCTTGTTGGCGTCTTATCAGAAATAATTGTGGTATGTAATACAAACCATAATACAATGATAAATATAATAATATATACTATCTTTCCTAAAACTGGATCTTTAATTGTATAAAGAATAGATGCTGCTGCAAATAGTAGGTTTATACCATATATAATTAAAACTGTCGTTCTCTGTGAAAAATTCATACCTAATAACTGGTGATGTAAGTGTTGTTTATCCGCCTGAAAAGGAGGCTGTCCTTTTAACAATCTTCTTATTATAGCGAATAATGTATCTAAAATAGGAATTCCTAAAATCATAATTGGAACAAAGAACGATGTTAGGGCAGGCCCTTTAAACTCCAATAAAGTAATAATTGAAATAATAAATCCCATAAATGTTGCACAGTCTCCAGCAAATATTTTAGCAGGGTAAAAGTTATGTAGTAAGAATCCTAAAGTAGAGCCTAACATAATAAACGTTAAAATCATAACTAAACTTCCACTTCTACCCTGATAAAATCCAATTATTCCGATTGTCAAATAGAAAATAGAGCAAACACCTCCACTAAGACCATCGGCACCATCAATTAAATTAATAATGTTTGTACAGGCGACAATAAATAATATTGTAATCCATGGAGCAAATGCTCCGAAGTTTAACGAGAATCCAAATGCTGTAATATTATCTAATGTTATTTGACCATAGAAGACAATGATACATGCGGCAACTAAATGTCCTAACATTTTTTGATATGCTCGTATCGGTTTAATATCATCTATAATTCCAGTCAATATAATAATAAAGCTACCAATTAATATTGAATTCATTCTAATACTCTGTTCTCCAAACAGCATGTATCCAAATAGAAAGCCTAGAAAGATTCCTACACCACCTAATTTAGGAGTAGTTTTTTTATGAATATGTCTATGACCTTCATCTGCGCGCGGTATATCAATTGCTCCTACATGAAAAGCTATTCGTTTTATCAAAGGAATAATTGCGGCAGTAAACAAAAAGGTCACTAAAACTATTTTACTAGCATCTAGGATTTGTTCTTTCATTTTTGTCACTTCCTATTAAAATTATATCAAAATTCTTTTTTTTAGAAAAGAAAAAAACCAATTTTATTGGTCTTCTTCTAATAAAGCAATATTATTTAATAATGTTCCTGTTCCTTCTGCTACACATGTGAGTGGAGATTCAGCAATTAAAATTGGTACTTGCAACTCTTTTTCTAATAATTCTGGAAGTCCTTTTAACATTGCTCCTCCTCCAGTTAAAATAATTCCTTTTTCCACAATATCGCCTGATAACTCAGGAGGAGTTTGTTCTAAAACATTGGTTGTCGCTTTGATTATTTTTTGCATACTTTCTTCTAGTGCTAGCTTTGTTTCTTCTTGTGTGAGTTCTATTGTATCAGGTAGTCCAGTTATTAAGTTTCTGCCTCGAACTTCTAGTTTTTCTTTTTTATTTGGGTCGAAAATATTAGCAAAATTTATTTTAATATCTTCTGCTGTTCTTTCGCCAATTAGTAATTTATATTTATCTTTTATATATTTTATAATATCTTGATCAAAAACATTTCCTGCGATACGTACAGACGCAGAAGATACTATATCATTTAAAGAAAGTATCGCAATATCAGTAGTTCCTCCTCCAATATCTATTACCATATTGGCAGTTGGTTTTGATATATCCATACCAGCTCCGATTGCAGCAACTTTAGGTTCTTCTTCAATATAGACTTTTCTAGCACCAGTTCTTTCTGCTGCCTCTTTAATGGCATTTTTCTCGACTGGTGTTATATTTGTTGGGCAACATATTAATATCCTAGGTCTAGAAAATAACTTTTTTGCTTTTATTTTCTTTATAAAAGAATTTAACATAATTTCTGTTATTTCAAAATCTGCGATTACCCCGTCTTTCATTGGTTTAATTGCTTTTACTTTTCCAGGAGTCCTTCCTAACATTTCATTTGCTTCTGTTCCTACGGCAATAACACTTCTTGAGTCTGTATCAATGGCTACTATACTTGGTTCATTTAATACAATTCCTTGGCCCTTAACATATATTAAAACATTTGCTGTTCCAAGATCTATTCCTATATCTTTTGTCCACATATATGTCACTTCCTTTTCTGTCATTAATATTTTATCATAAAATCTATCTTTTATAATAGAATATATTCATAATTTTTCCTTTTATGAAAAAAAGAGTGTTTACTACTCTTCATTTTCGGAAGTTTTTACTTCTTTGTTTAGATAAAGTGTTGGATCTACTACTTGTCCATTTACATATAATTCAAAATGTAAGTGATTTCCCATATCTTTATCTAATTCATTGGTTCCACTTTTTCCAATTACTTGACCTTGTGTTATTACATCACCTTTTTTAACAGTTACTTCTGATAAGCTTTGATAAATACTGACATAACCATTATCATGTTTAATTTCTACAACTTTTCCTAATGTTTCATCTTCTTTTACATCTGTTATGCTACCATCTAATACTGCTACTACATCGAAAACATTTTCACTAGTAAAGTCTGTCCCTGAATTTTGCATATAGGTATTATCATGATAAATAATAGATTTTTCTTGTGTTTCTGCATCTGCTTTATAATCATAATAGCCTTTACCAATTGTTACGGTAGTATCTGTGTAAGGATTAATCATAGTTTTTGTTTGATTAATTACTGGTTCTTCTTCCTGTAAAATAGTATTTGTTACGTAACTTGTTGGTTCTTCTTCTTTTGTTGCTTTTTGTAAATTATTACTCATCATTGCTGTACCAAAGATTATACTAGTAATTGCTAAAATCATTAATGTTGGTAATACATATGGTTTTAATTTTCTTCTTTTCATTTTATTCACCTCATTATCAGTTTTAACCAAAAAAAAAAGATTTATACTTCATTTAAAAAAATTTTGATGAAGTAAATAAATCCATTAAGAAATTTGTAACTAGATAGATTAAAGAAATTCCTAACAAAAAGTAAAATACTCTAGCTTGAACAATACGATTTTTTTTAAATATTTGATTGATATTTACAGATTCCATTGACCAAATAACTATGATTGTTACAAATACATATAATACTAATTTTCCTGCCATGTTTCTTCCTCATATCTTGTAATTTTATCAATTCTTTTTTGGTGTCTTTCACAATTGGAAAATGGTGTTGTAATGAAAGTATCAATTATTTTTAGTGCTTCTTCTAATTTTGTTTCTGCACTAAATGCCACAATATTAGCATCATTATCATTTCTCGTAATTTGAGCTTCTTTTTCATTTGATACTTTTGCACAACGAACTTTTTTTACTTTATTACAGGCAATACTTATTCCAATTCCAGAACCACAGATAGCAATTCCAAAATCAACATCTTTATCTGCTACTAAGTTTCCTAATTTGAAAGCATAATCAGGGTAGTCTACTGATTCTTCTGAATAAGTTCCACAATCTGTAATATCGTATTTATCCATTAATCTATCTATTATTTGTCCTTTTAAAACATAGCCTCTATGATCGCTTGCAATTCCTATCCTTATCATTTTTTTCCTTCTTTCTTTTGTATCTTCTCTGTACTATTATAACACGTTTTTTATTTATCCACAGTAGTTGTGGATAAAATATTTTATCTAATTATAGAGAGTTTTTTCTTTAATTTTTCTGCTGCTAATTTTCTAGCAGAAAGAGAATTTTTTTCAGATGATGTTAATTCTGCTAAAGTTTTTTTCTGATATTCAAAAATTTCATCAAAACCAAAGCCATTTTCTCCTCGTGGATACTTTGAGATTTTCCCTTTGATTTTTCCTGTTGCTGATATTGTTTTTTCCATCATAGTACACTAGAACACAAATTACTTCTGCTTGACGAATTTTGCATTCTCGATCTACTCTTTTTATAATAGCCAAATTTTTTTCTCTATCTGTCTTATTATTTCCTAGAAAACGATTTGTATGAGTACCTGGCCAATTTAGTTCTGTTATGATTAGTCCTGAATCATCTGCTAATACTGGTTCTTTAGTTTGATTATATAAATTTTTAGCTTTTTTCAAAGCATTTTCATAAAAACTATTTCCATCTTCTTTAACTTTCATAGTTATATTTTTGTCTTTTAAAGATTCTATTTTACATTCGCTAAAAATTTCCTTTATTTCTTTTAATTTAGATTCATTATTACTTGCAAGAATCATTATTTTCTCCTTTTCAACCAACTTTCCTTATAAAGAACAAAAGAATTAAGTAAACTGAATTCGCCTTGGTCGTCACCTTCCAAGTTTCCTGCTTCTCAGACTAAGTAACCTTACTTCTCCACAGGCTTAACATCCGATAGTCGCTACCGTAGCTTG
>CALVTC010000045.1 GCA_944359885.1 uncultured Bacilli bacterium
GGGATACCTAGTCTGAGAAGCAGGAAACTTGGGAGGTGACGACCAAGGCGAATTAAGTTTACTTAATTCTTTTGTTCAAGAAAAGACTGTTAATTTTTATTAGCAGTCTATAATTTGACAAAGTTCTATCTTTTTTTTCAGTATAATCTATTTCATAAAGGTAGATACTCTATGATTTTACCTTGTTTTATCATAGTATTTTTGCCTTTGACTATTTTTTTGACTAATTAAGGTAAAGGTTTTGTTAAGAAAATTACAATTATTAAAATTTATGTCGTAAGAGAAAGATAAAAATAAAAATTTACTTTTTACTTAATGTATATCATTTATTTACATATCTAAACTTTTAAAATAATATTTTTAATTCCGTCATTTTTTGATTATAGTTCCCATTTTATTAAATGACTAAAATTTTGACTAAATAAGAAAAGGGATTCTACTAAAATTAGTAAATTTTACTTTAAAATAGCTCTAACAACATTGTAAAAATATTAAATTTATAGTATATTTAGTGTAGAAAAGAATAGAAAAAGCTCAAATTTATACATCATAGAGTATCTACCTTTATGATTGTATCATATGTGGTATTAAAGGAGAATAGCAATATGTTAAAAGTATTTTAGTATTTTTTAAAGACATATAAAAAAGAAGTTATTGCTGTTAGTGTTTTATTGTTTGTTGTTGTAATTGGATTTATGACTTATTCTTTTGCGGCAGTAGAACCTATTTCTAGTGTGTTAATTACTTCGGAAAAAACTAGTTATGAAAATAATGAGGCTGGTGCTTGGCAGGTACAAAAGAGTGCTAAATGGGTAGATAAAAGTGTAGCTGAGGTTAGGCTAGATGTTTCTTCTGTACTGATGTCTGATAGTGACTATGCAGATATTGTTTTTGTATTAGATATATCAAGTTCTATGGAGGGGCAAAAGTTAGATAGAGTAAAACAAAATACAGTAGAGCTATTAGATAGTCTACTTTCTAATGGAGAAAATAGGGCAGCTTTAATTACTTTTAGTACGGAATCTCAGATTGTTTCTAATCTTACAAATAACAAGGATTTATTGACAGAAGAAATTAATAATTTGTCTACCTCTGGTGATACCAATTATTATCAAGCGCTAGTTAATGTCGATACGATTTTAAAAAATTATCAAAAAGAAGATAATAAAAGTTTAATTGTTTTATTTTTAACAGATGGATATCCTAATGTGGATACTCCCAATCAGATTGCAGAGTATAAATATTTAAAAAGTGAGTATCCTTATATTATCATTAATGGAGTTCAGTATGAAATGGGAAATAGAATATTGGATCCTGTAAAAGAAATTAGTGATGATCAATTTGTAGCAGATATGGAAACATTAGACAATGTTTTGTTTGAAATTAGTTCAGTATCGATTTATTATGATAGTTTCGAGATTGTGGATTATATTGAGAATGATTATTTTATCCTTGGAAGTGAAGAAGATATTACTACAACTCGGGGAGATGCTAAGTTAGAAGAAGAAAATGGATTGCAAAAGATAACTTGGACAATATCGTATTATAAATCTGGAAAGAGTGAAAGTCTTTCTATGAAGTTAAAGTTAAAGGATGAATTTATTGACCAGGGTGGAGTTTATCCAATAAGCAGAAGTGAGCAAATAATATCTCAGATAAAAAATCGAAGTGAAAATATCAATAGTACTTTAACCCCAGCGTTACAGGAAAGCTATCAAATAACGTATGATGGAAATGCACCGGATGGATGTACGGTAGAAAATGTTCCGGGAAGTGAAGTTCATTCTGTTTTTGATGTAGTGCTTCTGTCTGAAGAAGAACCGAGTTGTAGTGGATATCAGTTTAAGGGTTGGTCTATTGTGACAGATGGAGTTACTAGAGTTAATGATGATTATTTTATTATGCCAGAAAAAAATGTAACTGTTAGGGCAACTTGGTCGAAATTAGCTATTTCTAAAACTATGGATGGTACGATATATCAAGCTCCTACTTTATATCAAGTGATACATGAACAGGCTGTTATGGATAATGTAGCGAGTACTTATGTATCTTCTAGCAGTGGAATTGATTTTTCTTCTAATTCATCTAATACGAATGGAAGAGGTGTTTATATTCGTTCTGGAACGGAAAATAATGAGTATCCTATACTTTATTATCGTGGTGCTGTTGATGATAATCATGTGAAGTTTGCTAGTTTTTGTTGGCAAATAGTTCGAACAACAGAAGATGGTGGAGTAAAACTTATTTATGATGGGGTTCCCAATGAATTTGGTTATTGTAATAATAGTGTTGATGATTCTGGGATAGGCTATAGCTCCTTTAATGATCAGTCTAACTCTTTATCTGATGTTGGGTATATGTATGGAGATAGATCTGAGGTGCTCTCTCTAAATTTAGATAATTTTGGAAATTATTCCTCTGTGTATTTTGCTGATGATATTTCTTATTCTAACGGTGTTTATTCCTTAAACAACTATTATGAAATTGACATGGGTGATTTTATAACAGGTATTTATCGTGGACATTCATCATATTTTTGTATGGCAAATCGTTCTACTAGTTGTAGTGAAGTGTATTTTTTAATTCGTTATAATGGTGGTAATTATACGGCGTATTCTATTTTATTAAGTAATGGAAAAAAGATGGAAGATGTTATTTCGGAGGCGACAACGGGAAGTACAAATGTTAATGACTCTACTATTAAAACAGTAGTTGATAGTTGGTATCAAAGTAATATGACAGGGTATACAAAATATTTAGAAGATACGGTGTGGTGTAATGATCGTAGCGTTTATCAAGTAGGTCCTTGGAATCCTGGAAATTCTGAAGCGGATGAATTTTATTTTAATTCTTATA
Organism: uncultured Bacilli bacterium; assembly: GCA_944359885.1. Classification (GTDB taxonomy): domain Bacteria; phylum Bacillota_I; class Bacilli_A; order RF39; family UBA660; genus Faecimonas. The sequence continues at coordinate 2,857 of CALVTC010000045.1, forward strand.
ATAGAGTAAATCATACATATAGTCCTAAACTTTCTTGTGATAATTTGGTGGATTCTTTTACGGTAAATAGTGAGAATGGAAATGGTGCATTAACCTATCCTGTTGCATTATTAACAGCTGATGAGGTGATGTTAGCAGGTACTGCAGAAGGAGTTGGTGTAGTTTCGGATTCCTATTTAAATGCTTCGGGATTTACGATGTCACCGCTAGGTTATTATTCTTCTGGGGACGGTTTTACTCCAAAAATTTATTCTATGAATGGTGGGAATCTCAGTCTAACTACTTTTCGTTTGGTTAGCCCAAGTATTTCTTTGCGTGGTGATTTGACGGTTGCTAGTGGTTATGGTAGTTCAGAAGAACCTTATGAGTTGATTTTAGAATAATTCATGTGAGAAAGATTCACATTAATGAACTGAACCCCGTTTCTTGGACATAGAAACGGGGTTCATATCATTTGGGTGGGTCTTTTATTATGATTGTTTTATTTTTTCTTTCGATTAAATTTTTCTTTTCCATTTTTTTTAATTCTCTCATTAGATTTGATCGATCTACGAATAGATACTGGGCAATTGCTTTATAAGATGTAGTTACTTTAAAAATATTTTTTTCGTTCATACGCTGTTTTAAAAAAAATAATATTTTTTCTTCAACTGTACGTTTTGATAATAGTTCTATTTTTTCATTTTGTTGCTTGTTATCTGTAATTAATAAGTCGAATAATGTTAATATTAACTTATTATGAAAAGGGCAATCTTTATTACAATCTTTTAATATTGTATAGTAATCTATTAATATTACTTCTGTTTCTCCATTACTAATAATATAGATTTCATCTTCGGAATTTTGAAAAAATAGATTAGAAAAAATATCATTTTCTTTTAAATCTCTCATGATGGTAGTATTTCCTTCTTTATCTGTTTTTACTATATTCGCTTTTCCATAAGTAATAAAACCTATTTTTTTTTCTATTGGATAATAACTTAATATTAAATCCTTATTAGAAAAGGTCTTATGCTTTACATTTACACAGTTTGACAGATTTTTTTTGAATTCTAATAATTTATTTTCTTCTAATGCTTTCATTATTTTTTTCACCTTTTCAAATTCATTTTAACAAAATTTATATATTGTTGCAAATGCAACAGTGATATTTCTCGTTTGTAGAGTAGAATGGAATCTATAGAATGGAGAAGTAGTTATGGCAAGTGAGATTATGATTGTTAAAAAAAATGGTAATTTAGAAAAGTTTGATCCAGAGAGAGTAAAGAAAGCAGTTACTACTAGTGCTGAGAGAGTAATGGTGGAGTTAACGGATGATGCGTTAGAAAAAGTTGTTTCTAAAGTTTTAGAACTTTTAAGCACTCAAACTAGTAATCCGACTGTTGAACAAGTACATAGTTGTTGTGAGGCGGCTTTGGAACAAATTAATCCATTGGTTGCGAAGAGTTATCGTGAGTATCGAGATTATAAAAAAGACATTGTTCATATTTTAGATAAAGTCTATAAGAAAGCACAGGTAATTACTTATATAGGGGATAAAGAATGTGCTAATATGGATAGTGCCTTGGTTACTACTCAGAGATGTTTAATTTATAATAGTTTGAATAAGGAGTTATATAAAAAATTCTTTTTGACTCCGGCTGAAATTGAAGCTTGTAATGATGGATATATTTATATTCATGATATGAGTGCAAGACGAGATACTATGAATTGTTGTTTGTTTGATATGGCTAACGTATTAAAAGATGGGTTTGAAATGAGTAATATTTGGTATACAGAACCTAAGACCTTGCAAACGGCTTTTAATGTTATGGGAGATGTTATTATTAATACGACAGCTATGCAGTATGGTGGTTTTACTGTTCCAGAAGTTGATACAACTTTAAAAAAATATGCTAAAAAAACGTATGATATATATTATCAGGAATATTTAGATATTAAAGGGAAGGGATATGTTAAAGAAGCAGAAGAATATGCGTGGAAGAAAACGGTTCGTGAGTGTGAACAAGGATATCAAGGAATTGAATATAAATTAAATACTGTTAGTTCTAGTAGGGGAGATTACCCTTTTGTTACTTTTACATTTGGTGTTGATCAAGATAAGTTTGCTGTTATGATTACTCAGACAATATTAAATGTTCATCGAGAAGGGCAGGGTAAAGAAGGTTTTAAAAGGCCTACATTATTTCCTAAACTTGTATTTTTGTATGATAAGAAAGTACATGGTGAAGGTAGTGTTTTAAGAGATAGTTTTCTTTGTGCAATTCGTTGTAGTGAAAAGACGATGTATCCAGATTACTTGTCTTTGAGTGGTGAAGGTTATGTTCCGGAAATGTATCAAAAGTATGGAAGAATAGTTTCTCCTATGGGATGTAGAGCTTTTTTGTCTCCATGGTATGAACGTGGTGGAATGGAACCTATGGATGATGAGGATAAACCGGTATTTATTGGAAGGTTTAATATTGGTGCTGTTTCTTTACATTTACCAATGATTTTAGCAAAAGCACGTGAAGAACAAAAAGATTTTTATGAAGTATTAGATTATTATTTGGAGATGATTCGAAAGATTCATATTCGTACTTATCGTTATCTTGCTAAAAGAAAAGCTTCTACGAATCCACTTGCTTATTGCCAGGGGGGATTTTATGGTGGAAATTTAAAACCAGAAGAGTCTATAGAACCAATTTTAAAATCTTCTACTGCATCTTTTGGAATTACAGCTTTAAATGAGTTACAGGTGTTATATAATGGGAAAAGTATTGTTGAGGATGGAGCATTTGCACTTGAGGTTATGAAATATATTAATGATAAGACAACAGAGTTTAAGAAAAAAGATCATATTTTATATGCTATTTATGGAACTCCAGCAGAGAATTTGTGTGGATTACAGATTAAACAATTTCGTAAAAAATATGGTATTATTCCTGGGGTTAGTTCTCGTGAGTATGTTTCTAACAGTTTTCATTGTGGAGTTTGGGAAGATATTACTGGTATTGAAAAACAAGATTTAGAAGATAGATTCTGGGAGTTGTTTAAAGGTGGTAGAATCCAATACGTTCGTTATAATTTAAGTTATAATACGAAAGCAATGCTTACTTATGTTGAAAGAGCTATGGATAAAGGATTTTATGAGGGAGTTAATCTTTCTCTTGCTTATTGTAATCATTGTGGCCATGAAGAGTTAGATATGGATGTTTGTCCAAAGTGTGGAAGTAGTGATCTTACAAAGATTGATCGTATGAATGGTTATCTTTCTTATTCTAGGGTTCATGGAGATACTATGCTTAGCAATGCGAAAATGGTAGAAATTTCTGAAAGGAAGTCTATGTAGATGCGATATCATAATATTACAAAAGCAGATATGTTAAATGGTGAAGGACTTCGTGTTGTGTTGTGGGTATCTGGTTGTTCTCATCATTGTCATGCTTGTCAGAATGCTTTCACTTGGAATCCTGATGATGGATTAGAGTTTGATCAGGATGCCAAAGAGGAGTTGTTTTGCGAGTTGGAGAAAGATTGGTGTAGTGGAATTACTTTATCTGGAGGAGATCCTCTTTTTTGCAAAAATCGAAAAGATATTGCTGAATTGGTAGTAGATATTAAAAAGAGATTTCCTAATAAGACAATATGGCTTTATACAGGATATTGTTGGGATGAACTTTTGAAACAAGCGAAGACTGATAATTATTTAGATACTATTTTGCATCATATCGATGTTTTATTAGATGGTAAATTTGTACTTCGACTTGCTAGCGAAAAAATACATTATGTAGGAAGTAGTAATCAGGAAATTATTGATGTTGTTAAAAGTTTAGCTTGTGGTAAGAAAATATTATATATTGATAATAAAGAAATTTTATAAAGATGGCGGATTAGTTATGAGAAATAGAGGATTTGAAATAGTAAAGGGATATGAGAATAAGGATATTCACATTCCTATTAGAAAGACAGCACGTTCAGCTGCTTATGATTTAGAGGCGGCAGAAGATATTATATTACCAAGTTTTCAAAAAGGAATAAAACCTACATTAATTCCTACTGGGCTAAAAGCGTATATGAGAGAAGATGAAGTTTTACTAATTGTTCCTAGAAGTTCTGGTCCAAAAAAGCAAGGAATTAGTTTTCCACATAATGTTGGAGTAGTAGATAGTGATTATTATGGTAATGTTGATAATGATGGTCATATTTTTGTTCAATGCATTAATTTGAAAGATGAAGATGTGGTGATAAAGAAGGGGGAAGCAATTGCTCAAGCGATGTTTCAGAAGTTCTTAATTACAGATGATGATTGTGCAACAGGAGAACGTTTGGGTGGTTTTGGCTCAACTAGCAAAAATTAAGAAAAATTTTAAAAATATTAAAAAACGTTTTTGTAAAAAGTTAAAAAAATTACTTTTTTAACTTTTTGATTTGTTGATTTTTAAGGGTATTTTCTAGATTTTATTTTTAATTTTTTTAAAAATTAAGAAAATCGATTTTTTAAAAAAACAAAAAATGTCTAGTTATGTAAATTGTCGTAAATCGAACAAAAAAAGTTTTTTGAGGAAATCTAACTATATCAATACTTTTAGAAAAAGTGGTATTTTTTTCCTCACTTTGTGTATTGATTTTTATGTTTTTGTCTCATACAATGTTCTTAGACAGAAAGATGTGGGAGGTAAAAATATATGGTAGAGGTAAATGATTTATTAGAGGAAATTACAGTTGTTAAAAGAAACGGAAAAAAAGTTCCTTTTGATGGAGCAAAAATTGCATTAGCTATAAAAAAAGGCTTTGATAGTGTTGAAGTTGATGATGATGAATCTGAAAAAGAAAGAAAGTACACTTCTAAAGATATTCAAAAAGTATATCAAGCGGTTTTAAAGAAAATTGAAAAAGATGCTGATGCTAAAAATAAAAGATTTAAGATTGAAGAAATTCAAGATTATATTGAAGGAGAACTTTCCAATAAAGGATATCAAGATGTTTATGAGTCATTTTCTTCTTATAGAGAAAGAAGAAATCAATCAAGAGAAAGTTTTTTCGGTGATAATAAGACGCATAAGTTTTTGAAATCTATTGAAAATTTAGGATTGAAATCTGCTAATGAAGAGGATGCAAAAAGAGAAAATGCTAATATCGATGGTAATAGTCCAATGGGTACTATGTTACAATATGGGGCAACGGTTTCTAAAGAGTTCGCAAAAGCTTATTTGATGAAAAAGGAATTTGCAGAAGCTCATGATAATGGAACTATTCATATTCATGATATGGATTTCCTTGCCATGGGTACAACTACTTGTTGTCAAATTGATTTGTCAAAGTTGTTTAAAAATGGCTTTGATACAGGTCATGGATATATACGTACTCCACAGGATATATCTACTTATGGTGCATTAGCGGCGATTGCTATTCAATCAAATCAAAATGATCAACATGGTGGACAAGCTATTCCAGCTTTAGATTATTATATGGCACCTGGAGTACTTAAAACATTTAAAAAACAATTTAAACAAACGATTTATGATTTTCTAGATTTAGAGGGATTTATTCCAGTTATTAATATTGATCGCATTATTCGTGAAATTGATAAAGTAGATTCTATTGAATTGAATGTAGAAGACTTTAGTGATTATGCAAAAGGTTCTAGTAGAATTCATGAAATTTTTACAAAAGCTTATCAAAAAGCATTACAAAAAACTGATAGAGCAACGCAACAAGCTATGGAAGCATTTATTCACAATTTAAATACAATGCATTCAAGAGCAGGAGCACAAGTTCCATTTTCATCAGTTAACTTTGGAACAGATACATCTCCAGAGGGTAGAATGGTAATTAAAAATTTCTTACTTTCTGCTGATAGAGGTCTTGGAAGAGGAGAAACACCAATCTTTCCAGTTTCTATTTTTAAAGTAAAAGAAGGGGTTAATTATAATAAGGAAGATCCTAACTATGACCTATTTAGATTAGCATGCAAAGTTTCTGCAAAAAGACTTTTCCCTAACTTTGCATTTATTGATGCCCCATTCAATTTGCAATATTATAAAGAGGGAGACTATAATACAGAAATTGCTTATATGGGATGTCGTACTAGAGTTATTGGAGATGTTACTTCTCCTGATAATGAAGTTGTTACAGGACGTGGAAACTTATCTTTTACAACTATTAATTTACCAAGACTTGGAATTAAACATGGTATTTGTTTGAAGGAGAGAGAAAAACCTGATTTGGATGGATTTTTCCAGGAACTTGGTGAAGTTATGGATTTGGTTCGTGACCAATTACTTGAACGTTTTGAAGTACAATGTAGTAAACATAGTTATAATTTCCCATTTTTATTAGGACAAGGTGTCTGGACCAATGGTGAGAAGTTAAAACCTACGGATAGATTAAGAAAAGTATGGAAACATGGTACTTTATCTACTGGATTTATTGGACTTGCTGAGTGTTTGAAAGCACTTACTGGTAAACATCATGGGGAAAGTGATGAGGCACAAAAACTAGGATTAAAAATTATTGGGTTTATGAGAAATCGTTGTGATGAGAATTCTCGTAAATATAATTTGAATTTTACTTGTATCGCAACTCCTGCAGAAGGATTATCTGGTAGATTTACTGGAATTGACAGAGCTATTTACGGAAAAATTAAGGGAGTAACTGATAGAGAGTATTATACAAACTCTTTCCACATTCCGGTTTATTATAATATAAGTATTACAGATAAGATTGAAAAAGAAGCTCCTTATCATGCTTATACTAATGGTGGACATATTTCTTATATTGAATTAGATGGAGATACTGCTTCTAATGTAGATGCTTTTGAAAAAGTAATTCGTATTATGAAAGAAGCTGGAATTGGATATGGTGCTATTAATCATCCAGTAGATAGAGATCCTGTTTGTGGATATGTTGGTGTTATTAATGATGTATGTCCAAAATGTGGACGTCATGAATTTGAAGGGGTTCCTATGGAAAAGATTACATCTATTGATAATAATTGTTGTGAATAGTTTTAAAATAGATATAAGAGGAGTGAATTTATTATGGAAAAAATTATTGGTGAAGGACAAAAATTTGAAAGAATTAGACGTGTTACTGGTTATTTAGCTGGTGATATTTCTAGATTTAACAATGGTAAACGTGCAGAAGAAAGAGATCGTGTAAAACATTCCGGATTAAAAGATATTATGTCTAAAGAAGGTAAGTAGAATGAAAGTTCGTTTGGCAGCTTATTTGCAACCAGATTCTATTGTAGATGGGGAAGGTGTGAGGACAGTCCTTTGGACTCAAGGATGTCCTCATCATTGCCCTGGATGTCATAATGCTAGTACTTGGGATTTTGATGATGGTGCCTTGATAGATGTTGATGATGTTATTTCTGAGTTAAAGAAGATTAAAAATCAGGATGGTATTACTCTTTCTGGAGGAGATCCTGTATGTCAGAGTGATGCTTGCTATGAGATTAGTAAGGCTGCTCATGAAATGGGTCTTAATGTTTGGTGCTATACTGGTTTTACTTATGAACAAATGCTACTTAATCCTAAGGCAAAACACTTATTGGAACAAGTTGATGTATTAGTGGACGGAAAATTTATTCAAGAAGAAAAAAGTTATGATATTTATTTTAGAGGATCTAGAAATCAAAGAATTATTGATGTACCAAAAAGTTTAGAACAAGAACAGGTCGTTCTTGTAGAAAAATATATGAAGGATAAGGATTATAATGAAACTTATCAAAAACCTGACTATTTATTCATTTAAATAGTTTTTTTTATATATAAGGAAAGTGCGTTTAAAAGCATCTAAAACAAAAATGATACTAATATAATTTAGTATCACGACAAAAAGAATAAAGCAAAAACTTTAAATTTTAAGTTGTTCCATAGTAGAACCACAGTAGGGAAATTCCATTTTAGAAGTGTCATTCTTTTTAATAAATTTTAAAAATCCAATCTGTTCATTAACAATAAATTCAGGAACAGAAATGCAAATTTGAAAACTTGATAAAAAATAGTTGATACACGAACAAATGTATTATATAGTTTTCTCATCAGGAATATTATGTTTAGAGCTTATCGTTTTCGAAAACATTTCGATCTTTATTTAAAAACAGATATTGGTAATATTCAAGTAGAAGTAAATGCATCTAATCTAGAATATGTTAGACCAAGGAATAC
>CALVTC010000046.1 GCA_944359885.1 uncultured Bacilli bacterium
TCCTGCCAATTCTTCTTCATTTTACATAAGAAAAAGATAAATTCCATTGTGAAAAGTAGAAAAATATAGTATATTTAGTATAGAAACAATAAAAATTTATCGTCATAAAGTATCAAGCTTTATGAAAAATATAAGCGCAAGAAAGCCTATTGATAAAATTTTATCAATGGGCTTTTTATTTAAAAAAGATAATCTATACGAAATCTTTATTTCCAGCGCCAATTTTTAATATATGGCATATCCTCTCCATGTTGTCTGATATATGTTTTATGTTGTTTTAACATGTCTAGACACCAGTTAATTAGAACTTTAGATGTTTTTTGATATCTAGGAATGTTTAATAAGGCATCTATTACTAAGTGGAAACGATCAATTTCATTTTGTACTCTAATATCAAAGGTTGTTGTGATTGTTCCTTCTTCTTGATATCCATGGATATGCATATTTCTATTTGTTCTTTGATATGTTAATTGTTCTATCAAAGATGGATAACCATGGAAATTAAAAATAATTGGTGTATTTTTTGTAAATAATTTATCATATTCTTCTTCTGTTAGGCCATGAGGATGTTTTATTCTTGGAGCTAGTTTCATTAAATCTACGACATTGATTACTCTAATTTTTATATCTTTAACACAGCTTTTTAATATATCTACTGCTGCCATTGTTTCTAATGTAGGGGTTTCTCCACAACAGACCATAATAATATCTGGATTTCCATTATCATTACTAGCAAAATCCCAAATACCAATTCCTTTTTCTACATGTTTTTTTGCCTGTTCTTTAGTTAACCATTGAGGCCTTGGGTGTTTACTTGCAACAATAGCATTAATTTTATTTTTTGTTTTAATACAATGATCAAAGCATGCTAGTAAACAGTTTGTATCTGGTGGTAAATAGATTCTTACAATGTCTTTTTTCTTGGTTGCAAGATGATTTAAGAACCCTGGGTCTTGGTGCGTGTAACCATTATGATCCTGTTGAAAAGTATGCGATGTTAATAGAATATTCAAAGATGCAATTGGTGCACGCCATAGAAGCTCTTTTGATACTTTTAACCATTTTGCATGTTGTGTAATCATAGAATCTACCACTCTAATAAAAGCTTCATAGCTATGAATCATACCATATCTTCCTGTTAATAAATACCCCTCTAACATTCCTTCACAGACATGTTCTGAAAGATAAGAATCCATTACTCGCCCAGTTGGTGATAAGTATTCATCACTTTTATAAATTTTACTATTCCATGTTCTATTTTCATATTCAAAAATATGGTTTAATCGATTAGATAGAGCTTCATCGGGACCAAAGATACGGAAATTTTTATTCTCTTTATTTAAAACAAATAAGTCTCTAATATAATTCCCTAGTTCAATCATATCTTGTTTTTCTATACTTCCTGGAGCAGGTACTTCTATGGCATATTTTTCCCAATTAGGAGTAATAATTTCTTTTAGTAGTAACCCTCCATTAGCATAGTCACTTTTTCCCATACACTTTGAGGGAGTTGGTGCTAATTCTTTTATTTCTTTTGATACCCTTCCTTTTTCATCAAATAATTCTTCTGGATGATAACTTTTTAACCATGCTTCTAATAATGGTAAATTCATAGGATTATCTCGTGTTACTGGTATAGGAATTTGATGAGCACGAAAACTTCCTTCTATTTGTTTTTCTTCTACTTCTTTTGGGCCAGTCCATCCTTTTGGTGTTGTTAGGACTAACATAGGCCATTCATGCTCTGGCATTGTTCTAGTTTTTATTTTTTCTATTTCCTTTATAATTTTATCTAAGGTTTTCGCCATTTCTTCATGCGCTTTTAAAGGATCAGTTGCGGTTACAAAATATGGTTTCCAGCCATGACCATAGAAATAATCTTCTAATTCTTCTTCACTCATTCTACCAAAGATTGTAGGGTTAGAGATTTTATATCCATTTCTGTGTAGGATTGGTAAAACATAGCCATCTGTTTCAGGATTTAGAAATTTATTGATATTCCAAGATGTAGCAAGTGGTCCAGTTTCTGCTTCACCATCTCCGATAACACAAGCAACAATTAAACCCTTATTATCTAAAGCTGCTCCTGCGGCATGAGCAAGACTATATCCTAACTCTCCTCCTTCGTGGATTGATCCCGGTGTTTCTGGTGCTACGTGGGATGATACACCACCTGGAAAGCTAAATTGTTTAAATAATCTTTTTAGACCCAGTTCATCTTCTGTTATATTTGGATAGAATTTGGTATAGACACCCTCTACATAGTTATTCGCAATCATTGCTTCTCCACCATGACCTGGACCAGATATATACATCATTTTTAAATTGTATTTTTTTATTACTCTATTTAGATGCATATATATAAAATTTTGACCTGGTGCTGTTCCCCAGTGACCTACTACATTTGGTTTTACATCACTACTTGTTAGGGGTTTTCTTAATAGCGGATTATCCAATAAATAAAGTTGCCCTACTGATATATAATTTAATACTCGGAAGTATTTATCCATTAATTTTAATTCTTTTTTTGTAAGTGTTGCCATATCATTTCTCCTCTCCTATCTTATCCAATTATATATCAAAATTTAGTTTTTTTAAAGGCAAAAAAGACAAATTCAATTTAGTATTTTGAAGTTGTCTTTTTTATCATCTGTTATTATATCTTTCGAATAATTTTTATTCTACGCTTTTAAGTGACTCTATCATATCTATTTTCTTTAGTGAGAAATATAAAATAATATTAACAAGTATGGCAAATGCTGCGGTTATTAATACAGCATAGAGATAACTAAGTGGTGCAATTGTTGGGTCAAACATTAACATATCAATTTCACAAGTTTTTATAATATACATTGTTAATATATTACCAATTCCTAATCCTAATAGAATTCCTATCAATGTTAAAATCGTGTTTTCTCTATTAATATATTGATATACTTCTTTATCATAAAAGCCTAATACTTTAATTGTTGCAAGTTCTCGTCTTCTCTCACTAATATTTACACTAGATAAATTATATAAAACTACAAAAGCTAGTGCTCCAGCAGAAATAATTAAAATAAGTGATACATAAGCAAAACTATCCATAGTATCATCAAAAACATGTCTTGTCGATGATGTGAAAGATATACTTGCAACACCTGGTATTTCATTTAACTCATTCGCTAGCTTTTTCTCCTCTTTTTCTGTTAATTCTTTGGTTTTTACTAACAAAGTATTATAAGTTGTTCCTTTATAAGAAGAACTTGGTAGATAGATATAGTGGAATAAATAATTTTCTGTTATGTGTGATATTTTCTCTTTGTAAGAAGTGGTTCCTGTAAATTCAAGAGTATCATTTTCTTCTACATCTAATAAAGTTGCTAGTTTTTCCGTAATAATAATACCATTTTCTAAATCATAGTGTTGTTTTGTTTTTCTATCTTGTAATTTTATAAAACCAGTTGGGTCTTTTTCGGGAATTACTAATGTTACTGATTGATTGATATCTTTATTATCAATGGTAATAGATTCTTCTTGTACTCGTAAGAGATCTTTTATTTTATCATTTTCTTTAATGGTATTTATGGTCTCTTCTGTTGCTTCTTCATCTAGAGAAATTGTTGCTTGATAAGAAAAAATATCTTCATATTGGTGTGGTACCATTTTTACAATACAATCTTTCAAACCAAATCCTGCTAGAATTAGCCCAGTACATCCAGCAATTCCAATGATTGTCATTAAAAATCTTTTTTTATAACGGAAGACATTTCTTACTGTTACTTTATAAGAGAAAGATAATCTATTCCAAATTGGTGTGATTCTTTCTAAAAAGACTCTTTTTCCTGGAGATGGTGCGGTTGGTCGTAATAAGCTAGCTGGGGACTCTTTTAATGTTTTTCTACAAGTATATATTGTTGCTCCTAAAGTACAAAGTAGTGCTATTATCATTCCTTGGAAAGTAAGAGAAGAATAATAACTAAGTTTAATATCTCCTAAGCGATACATGTTTTTGTACATTTCAAAAACAATATCTGGTAATAGTCGATAACCAATTAAAACACCGATAATAGATCCTATTACTGTTGCTAGTGTTGCATAAAGTATGTATTTAAACATGATTGCTGAATCTTTATAACCTAAAGACTTCAACGTGCCAATTTGACTTCTTTCTTCTTCTACCATACGAGTCATTGTTGTTAAACAAACGAGTACAGCAACAACGAAAAACACGAGTGGGAATACTTTAGCTACATTATCAATTCTTTCTGTATCTTGTTGGTATTGATAAAATCCAGCATTCGAATTGATATCTAAAACATACCAAGTTTGTCCACTTAATCTTTCTTCTTTTAGTGTTTGACGGATTTCTTTTTTAGCATCTTTTACTAGTTGTTCATAGTCATCTGAAAATCTACTTTCTTCGGTTTTTAATTTGATATAAACGGTTGTTTTTGTTGGACTTATTATATTTTCTATTGGCATATATAAATAATAGTCAATTGTTCCTGCTAGAAGGGTCGTAGAGTCTCTTTCTGTTGATATATATAATGGACTTTCTACATATCCTGTTATTGTTACTGTCTTATTATTAATTAGGGGTGATGTAATTGTAATTTCATCCCCTATTTTTAGGGTGCCTTTAAAATCATTATCAATTACTACTTCGTTTGAGTTTTCTGGCATATTACCTTCTATTAATTTTGGGGTATTTATTTTATCTGTTTTATCATAAGAAATTATTTTGGTAGCATAGTCATCTTCTTTAGTTGTAATAGCATCAAAACTATATCCTGCTTCTATATCATAATCTTTGGAAAGAAAATTGATAATATCTTCTCCTACTCCATAATTAGAAGTAATATAAATATCATACATATTGGTATTGTCATAATAATCATCTAGTGTATTTTTCATATCTGGTGCAACTGCCCTAATTCCTGCGAAAAATCCTACTCCTAGTAAAACGATTATTAGAATAGATAAAAATCTTTTACTTGTTTTTACCATGCAGACAATGGTTTCTTTTAATAACTTTTTCATTACCAATTAATATCCTCTACTTTTTCTGGATGTCTATTTATGGTTGTTGATTCTGCTTTTCCGTTTTTAAATCTAATTACTTTGTCTGCTATAGGGGCAATTGCGCTATTATGAGTAATAATAATTACAGTCATTTTATCTGTTCTAGCTAGTTTTTCTAGAACTTTTAAAATTTGTTTTCCGGTCTCATCATCTAAAGCTCCTGTTGGCTCATCAGCTAGTAGAATTTTAGGACTTTTTGCTACTGCTCTAGCAATTGCAACACGTTGTTGTTCTCCACCAGATAGTTGAGCTGGAAAATTATTTAAACGATTCTCTAGTCCAACTGCTTTTAGAGTTGCTTTTGGGGATAGATGTTTTTTACAGATTTCTGTTGCTAGCTCTACATTTTCTAATGCTGTTAGATTTTGAACTAGATTATAAAATTGAAACACAAAGCCAATATCATTTCTACGATATTCAATCAACTTTTTATTGGAGTATTTTGTAATATCCTTTCCATCTATCATTACTTGACCAGATGTTGCTTTATCCATACCTCCTAAAATATTTAAGGCAGTTGTTTTCCCTGCACCGCTTGGGCCCAGTATTACGACTAATTCTCCCTTTTCAATAGAAAATGTTGCTTCATTTAGTGCTTTTACTTGATATTCTTTTTCTCCATAAATTTTATTAACATTTCTAAATTCAATGTATGCCATGCTATCCCTCCCTATTTCTAATTTTATTATATCATTTATTTGTGAAAAAAAGGAGAAAACTTTGTTGTTTATCTCCTCATACTTATATTTTATACACCAACACTTTTTGTTTCTGGTAGAGTAGAACCTCCATCAATTACGATTCCTTGACCAGTAATGTAGGTTGCTTCTTCACTTGCGAGAAAAGCTGCTAATTCTCCTAATTCTTCTATTGTTCCAAGACGTCCCATTGGAATACCTGCTGCAATTCCATCAACAACGCTTTTTGGATTGCTACTATTAGAATCTTTGGCAATTCCTTCTACCATTGGTGTCATAATATAACCTGGCATAATAGCATTTACTGTTATATTGTTTTTTACTAGTTCCATGGCAAGGCCTTTTGTAAATCCTAAAATAGCTGCTTTAGTTGTAGCATAGGCAACTTCTCCAGTATCTGCTACCATTGGTCCGGTTACACTAGAAAGATTTACAATTCTTCCATAATTATTTTTAATCATATGAGGTACGATAGCTTGGGTTATGTTCCATGTACCTTTGATATTAATATCAAAATGACTGTCTCTTAGCCCATCAGACATTTCTATAAATGGTTGTAATTTTGCAATTCCAGCATTATTTACTAAAATATCAATCTTTCCCTTTTTAGCAATGATATCGTTCGTAATTGCTACCATCATATTTTTATCACGAATATCTCCACTATAACCAAGTACTTTTGGACTTTTTAATTCTTGTAATGTTGCTTGTAATTTATCAGAATAGTCAATGATAATTACATCTGCTCCATATTTTAAAAATACTTTTACAATTCCTAAACCATTTCCCATGGCTCCACCTGTTACTACAGCAACTTTTCCATCTAATTTCATATTACACTCTCCCTTATATTATTCCAATATTAGTGTATCATTTTTAAGAGGCATTTTCTAGACTTTTTTATTATTCTAGTTATTTTTCTTTTCACTATTTTTTTCTATAGAAAAAGATTGCTTTCTTGCAACCTTTTCTTATTTTGATATTACTTCACAAATTAAATTAGATATTTCTGTTGGGTTATCAATTGGAAGTCCAGCAATTATTCTTGCCTCGCTATATAAAATCTTTGTATATTTTTTAAATTCTTCTTTATCAGATTGGTATAATTCTTTTAACTTTTGACTAATTGGATGCTTTTCATTAATCTCTAATACTGTTTGTGCTTTGATACCCATATCATTTGGCATTGCATCAAACACTTTTTGCATCTCAATGGAAATATCTCCTTCACTTGCTAGACATACTGGATGTGTTTTTAATTTATTTGTAAATCTTACTTCTTTTACTTCTTTTATTTCTTCTTGCATTGCTTTTAATAAATCTTCATTTTCTTTATTTACTTTTTTCGTATTTTCTTTTTCTTCCTCTGTTTCTAAATCTAAGTCTCCATTTTCTACATTTACAAATTTTTTACCATCATATTCTCCGATTGCTGTGATAGCAAATTCATCTACATAATCAGTCAAATACAAGATATCGTAGTCTTTTTCTTTTACTTGCTCTACTTGTGGAAGAGAGTCAATTTTAGCAATAGAAGCACCAGCTGCATAATAAATTTTTTCTTGACCATCTTTCATTTTCTCTACATATTCTTTTAACGTAATTAGTTTGTCTTTTTTAGAAGAATGGAACATGATTAAGTCTTTTAATTTATCTTTATCTTGACCAAAGTTATTATAAATTCCATATTTTAATTGAACACCAAAGGTTTTAAAGAATTCTTCATACTTTTCACGATCTTCTTTTAACATCGTTTCAAGTTCTTTTCTAATTTTAGATTCTATATTTTTAGCAATTAAATTAAGACTTTTTGATTTTTGTAAGATTTCTCTGGAAATATTTAAAGATAGGTCTTCTGTATCTACAACACCTTTTACAAAGCTGAAATAATCTGGAAGAAGGTCTGCACATTTTTCCATAATTAGAACGCCGCTTGCATATAAGCTTAGTCCTTTTTCATAGTCTTTTGTGTAATAATCATATGGGGCATGGCTTGGTATAAATAATAGTCCATTATAGGAGCACATTCCTTCTACAGATGTATGGATTACTTTTAATGGTTTATCAAAATCATTAAATTTGTCTGTGTAGAAATTATTATATTCTTCTTCTGTTACATCTTTTTCTTTCTTTTTCCATAATGGAACCATACTATTTATAGTTTCTATTTCTTCTTTGTCTTCATATTCATGTTTTTCTTCATCTTTTAATACATGTTTTGTTATTTTCATTTTAATTGGGTAACGAATATAATCTGAATATTTCTTAATTAATTCTTTTAAGTTGTATTCTTCTAAATATTCACTGTAATTATCCTCATCTGTATCTTCTTTAATATGAAGAGAAATTTTAGTACCATTATCTTTTTTATCGCATTCTTCGATACTATATCCTTCTGCACCAGTTGATATCCATTTATATCCTTTATCACTGTCTATCGACTTTGTTTCTACTTCAATACAATCACTTACCATAAATGCAGAATAGAAACCCACGCCAAATTGACCGATGATATCTACTTTATCTTTTTTTGGTATGTCTTCTTTAAATTTTAAGGAACCGCTCTGAGCAATGGTACCTAGGTTTTTATCCAATTCTTCTTCAGTCATACCAATACCATTATCTTCAATTACA
The DNA here is from genome assembly GCA_944359885.1 of uncultured Bacilli bacterium. GTDB lineage: Bacteria > Bacillota_I > Bacilli_A > RF39 > UBA660 > Faecimonas. The sequence goes on from CALVTC010000046.1 coordinate 8,397, forward strand.
AGAGTTCTATTGTCCTTATCATAATCAATTCTGATTTCTAATTTATCTTTTTTTACTTTTATCTTTTTATCTGTTAGAGAACGATAGTATAATTTATCAATTGCATCACTTGCGTTTGATATTAATTCCCTTAAAAAGATATCTTTATTTGTATAAATAGAATTAATCATCAAATCTAATAATCTCTTGGATTCTGATTTAAATGCTTTTTTCTTCATTTTAACATCTCCTTTGTACATAATTATTTATAACACCTTAATTAGCAGCTGTCAAGATAGAGTGCTAAATTTTTGATGTTTATTACAAATAGAAATAACACTATACTACATAGGATAGTAATTCATGATAAATTACTATATAAAACTCCTATTACTGTAGGCAGAAAATGTGTATTTAAAAATATAAAAATAGCAACACATAAATACTACAAAACAAAAGAAAAAGTAAGAGTAATGTCTTTATTCAATGTAGGATTAACGCTATTCAAACTAGCAGTAAATTCTCTTAAATATATCAGAATACCATTTTATATGATATATAAAGAAAAGAAAAAGCATTTGTCGGACGTATAAAATATCCTCGCAAATGCTTTTAAAATAAGGTTTTAAGAAAAAATGTTAGTCAGTGAAAATTTCATATGGTGAGGTGCTACTTCCGTCTCCATCTGTTACTGACACTCCAGGCGCAAAAGAGACAGATGGTCGTACACCTCTACGATACATTCCTCGACTAGCACGAAGTCCACCTGAATCATCAAGAGTATACATCTCTGCATAAGCATCGTAATCGTAAGGTGAAAGTGTCCAGTATTGCGCTCCCGTAACCAGATAAGAATCAACATTTCCTGCTAATGTTAATTCATCTACTGTTAACAACGCTACTGGATAAGTTAATGCTCCATTTCCATTCTCACTATTCACTGTAAAGGAGTCATTTCTATTTGGACAGTCTAAACTTGGACTACTGTTCGCAACATTTCTTCCATATGCTCCAAAATAATTGTCTGATGTTCCATTCTCATCTTTTCCTTTTAAAAAACCTGAATAAAAACTTCTATCATTACACCAGACGGTATCTTCTAAATAACTTGTATAATCTGTCATATTTTCTTCATACCAAGTATCAATTGCGTTCTTAGCATTGGAATTATTAGTATTGGAAAACATTTCATTCTTAGCACCTTCAATATCAACACCATTATTTAATATTAAAAAATCTATCCTATTTTCATCAGTAACTTTATAAATATAATTTACACTTGTACATGTCGATGATGTAGAGGAACAAGTATAATGATATTTTGAAGCTATGGTTGTTCTATCAGTTGACCAATTAATTGGGGAACTTTCCACTGTATCTACTAACGTATACTGATTGCCATTCCAGGAAATATCATTTCCGTAAATCCACTTTTGCTGATTTAGGGCGTTTATAATACTATCGTAGGTTTCTCCATTATTCATTGTCACATAATACATATAACTACTATCTGTTTGTTCTACATAAGAAATACTACTACATGATGTCGCTCTTGATAAGCAAGTATATTTACCCCTTAAGTTCTGATAATTATCACTCCAACTATAACTAGTAGGATTATTTAATTTATACACTCCATTTTCATAAGTAACAGAATCTGCATAATAATAATTTGCAGAACTCATCCCTTGAAACATTAATGATTTATTTGCTAAAGTATACCAATACACTTCTACGCCACTATATATATATCTTGTTCCATACATATATCCTATATCTGATGGAGAATCATTAGAGCCACTTATAAAAGCACTTGTCCCTATTTGAGATGTTCCACCTGTATTATTACAACTTCCATCACTACCAGGTACTCCGTCATAGATTAATTTTACTCCTCCTGTTGACGTTGTCCTTACTGCCCTCCAACAAAATCCAGCAAATTTTACATGATTATTATCCACATCTCCTCGATAGTAATGTACAGGATATTCATCATTTTCCGTTCCTGCTCTTGTATAAACTCCTTTTCCATTTGTATCAGATGGTGCTTTACCAAAATCGATTCCGCTGCTTGATGATACATAAGTACTCGATGTATTATCCATTACTGCTTGTTCTTCTATTAAATCATATAATGTTGGGGCAATATAGACTTCTCCATCCATAGATTTTGAAATAGATACTTTGCCCCATTTCGCTCTAAGTACGACGTCACCCTCTGGCATGATGAAATAATCATCATTTACTTTAGTAACATTATCGGTTATCATTTCCCATCCCTTAAACTCATATCCACTACATCTTGCCTCTTCTTTTGATATAGAGACCACGTCAAATACAGAATGATTCTCATTATTAGGAACGTTTTCTACACTACATCCATCCGGTACATTTTCATCATA
>CALVTC010000047.1 GCA_944359885.1 uncultured Bacilli bacterium
AGATGCAGAGGCATATTTTGTTTTTGATACAGTATCTATTTCAGAAGAAGAAACAAGTTGTAGTGGATATCAGTTTATAGCGGATATGGAATCTTTAAACAATGTTTTGTTCGATGTGAGTGTTGCACCAATTTTATATGATAATTTCCAGATTGTAGATTATATTGAAAATGATTATTTTACTTTGGAAAGTGAGGATGATATCATTGTAAGTGAGGGAGAAGTGGCGTTAGAAGAAGAAAATGGATTACAGAAGATAACTTGGACAATACCTAATTATCGTTCTGGAAGCAATGCTAGTCTTTCTATGAAGTTAAAGTTAAAAGATGAACTGATTGGTCAGGGAGGAGTATATCCAACAAACAGAAATGAACAAATTATATCACAGATAGAAAATCAAAGTGAGAATGTAAGTAGTACTTTAACTCCAGTTTTGAAAGATGACTATCAAGTAATCTATGAGGGTAACGATCCTGAGGGATGTAGTGTAGAAAATCTTCCTAATAATGAAAATCATTCCGTATTTGACGTGGTGTCTATTACTGAAGAAGCGGCAAGTTGTAGTGGATACGAGTTTAAAGGGTGGGAAATTATTAGTGATGAAGTTACTAAGATAAATGATGATTATTTTATCATGCCAGAGGGTAATGTTATACTTAGAGCAACTTGGGGAAAAGTGTCTATCTCAAAATCTATGGATGGAGAAGTTTATGTTATACCACCTATAATGAAGCAATATTCTTCGAGTTCTAATGATGATTATCATAGTAGTACTTACAAGAGTAAGATAACTAGTATAGTAACAAAATCAAATAAAGAAATACCAACGACAGCAATAGAATCCTGGGATGTATCAGAGTTGGAAGATGGGAGTGTAGTTGCCTATATTGAAGATGATGGAAGAGGAGCAGGTGCTTATAAAGTTACGATAGGTGGAGATGGTGGAATTATTGCTCATCAGGATACTTCTTGTTTATTTTATAATTTTGATATGGTGGAATCTATTGACTTAACATATTTAGATACGAGTCAAATGACAGATATGTATCGCATGTTTTATGGCTGTAGTAGTTTGACTAGTTTAGATTTAAGTAGTTTTGATGCATCAAATATACGTTTTATGCAGTATATGTTTTCTGGTTGTAGTAGTCTAAAAACTTTGGATATGCGTAATGCTACAATTCCTGCTTCTTTTTCTTCTCTTCCTTCTAATAGTACATCTATGTTTTCTGGTACTTCGGACTTAACTGTTTTTGTAAAAGATGAGACAGCTCGTTCTTTTATTCAATGGCGACTTGGAAATAATAGTACTGCTGTTATTGCTTAGAAAGGGAAATCCTCCTTTTTTCTTTTTGGTTGATTATTTGTTGATATTTCACTAAAATTTCATAAAAAAAGATTTCAAATGCTTGTAAATTCATTTCTATGTCAGTATAATGATAATGGGAGGTTAATTATGAAGAAACATAATACATTTAAAGTCGTTCTTATTACTTTATTAGTAATGATGTTACTTACTTGGATATTACCAGCTGCTTATTATTCAGGTACTTACGTTGATCAAGGACGCGTCCAAATGGGGCTATTTGATTTATTCACTTATCCAATGACATCTATCTCATACTTTGGATATATTGCAGCATTTGTATTAATTGTTGGTGGTTTTTACGGTGTATTAAACAAAATTGGTGCTTATCGTACAATGTTGGATAAATTAGTAGCTAAGTTTAAGGGTAAAGAAGTAGTGGTTTTATCTATCATTATGATACTTATTGCACTTCTTACATCAATTTGTGGATTACAACTTGGTTTGATTATTTTCTTCCCTATGATAGTATCTCTTATCCTACTTATGGGATATGATAAAATTGTAGCAGCACTTGCAGTTGTAGGTTCTACTATGATTGGTATGTTAGGTACTACTTTTGGGTATAACAATACAGGAATTATTCCTAGTATTTTAGGAAATAATTTTACTGATGATATGCTAACAAAATGTATTTTATTGTTCTTAGGAATGGTATTATTGATTTTTAATACTATTTGGTATATCAAAAAATCTAAAACTAGCAATAAGAAAACTAATGTTAAAAAAGTTACTGTAAAAGAAGAGAAGAAGACAACTAAAGTTGCGAAAACTACAAAGAAGAATTCTTCTAAAGATACGAAAGCAGCTGTAAAAGAAGAAAAAGTTATTGTAGTTACTGATGAAGAAGAGGATGATTTAGTTCCTGCTACTATTAGTGGTAAAAAGCATGTTGTTTGGCCACTTGCAGTAGTACTTTCACTTATTTTTGTAATTTTAGTTTTAGCATTTATTTCATGGGCAGGAGCATTTGGACTTACTGTTATGAATGAAGCTACTTCTGCAGTTACAGGATTTGAAGTGTTTGGATTTACTTTATTTGGTAAATTATTAGGTACAGTCAATGCATTTGGATCTTGGTCTGTTATGGATTTAATTGTAGTACTTATGGTTTCTATGCTTGTATTAGCTTTAATTTATAAAGTTAAATTTGATGATGTAATTGATGGCTTTGCTAAGGGTGTTAAACAAGCTTTGGCACCAGCTCTTATCTTTGTTTTACTTTATACAATTTTAGTTGTTACAACATATCATCCATTCCAGTTAGTAATTTATAAAGCTATTTTAGGAATTACGGATGGATTTAATGTATTTACTACATTTGTTGTAGGTATTTTATCTGCATTATTTAATGTAGATCCTGCTTATGCATTTCAAAGTTCTTTACCATATTTAGCTAGTATTGTTAAAAATGCTGATAATTATCCAATTGTTGCAGTTGTATATCAGGCAGCATATGGTTTAACTATGTTAGTTGCTCCTACAAGTTTAATCTTAATGGGAACATTAGCATATTTGAAAGTTTCATATGGTAAGTGGTTTAAGACTATTTGGAAATTATTGTTAGAATTATTAGTTGTATTATTAATTGTATTTACTATTTTAATTCTAATTTAATTCAAAAAGAGCTTTAAAGCTCTTTTTTTGTCTTTTTTTTGGGGATTATATTTCTTGAAACAAAATCATCTTATTTTTACAATAAATATAGGAGATGATTAAATGTTTTCAAAATTTACAGAAGAAGCTCAAAAGATATTAATAATGGCTAAAAGAGAAATGCAAGAATTAAAACATCCATATGTCAGTAGTGAGCATTTATTACTTTCTATTTTGCATTATTCTAATCCAAATTTTATATCTTTTTTAAATACTTACCAACTTACTTATTCGTCATTTAAAGAGAAATTAATTGAAGTAATAGGTGTCGGTAAAAAAGAAAGTGAATGGTTTTTATATACTCCGTTATTAAAAAAGATAATAGAAAATGCTATTTTGGATAGTAAAGATGATGATGAGGATGTTAATGTTGAACATTTATTTCTTGCTCTTTTAGAAGAGGGTGAAGGTGTTGCGAATCGTATTATGATGAGTATGGATATTAATTTAGATCTTTTATATGAAAAGTTTTCTACTCATTTGATTCGAGAAAGAAATGATAATTATGTAAAACTTTCTATTGATGAGTTTGCTGTTGATTTTACTAAGGAAGCAAAAGAGGGACATTTTGATCCTGTAATTGGTAGAGATGAAGAGATTTGTCAAATGATTGAAGTTCTTCTTCGTAGAAAGAAAAATAATCCATTATTAATAGGAGATGCTGGTGTAGGTAAAACTGCTTTAGTGGAAGAACTTGCTAGAAGAATTGTCCTGGGACTAGTTCCTAATGAATTAAAAAATATGAGGGTTCTTAGTGTTTCCATTTCTTCTTTGGTTGCAGGTACAAAATATCGTGGGGAGTTTGAAGAGCGATTAAATAAGATGATTGAGGAGCTAGAACATGTTTCTAATATTATTTTATTTATGGATGAGATTCATACTATTATTGGTGCTGGTGGAGCAGAAGGTGCGATTGATGCTTCTAATATTTTAAAACCTTATCTTGCTCGTGGGAAGATTAAAGTAATTGGTGCAACTACAAAGGCAGAATATATGAAGTTCTTGGAAGGGGATAAAGCTTTTGATCGAAGATTTCAGAAGATATTGATAGAAGAAGCGTCTTTAGAAGAGGTTCGTGTTATTTTATTTAATTTAAAAGAAATATATGAAAATTATCATGGAATTACGTTAACTGATGAAGTACTGGATGCGATTGCTGATTTATCAGATCGTTATATTGCGGTAGGAAAACAACCAGATAAGGCTATTGATTTATTGGATGAAGCATGTTCGAAAGCTATTACTTTGTATACTACTTCCGATAAAAAATTACAACAGTTTCAGTTAGAGCTAAGTAATGTGATTGAGAAGAAAAATAAATTGATTATTCAACATGATTTTAAGCAAGCTTCTATTTTAAGAGAAAGAGAAAACTTTTTGCAATCTAAAATTAATCGTATCAAAGCTAAAAATGAAAATCAGGTAAGAAGAGTGTTATCTTTAGACGTTATTTATGATGTAATTTATTCTAAAACAAAGATTCCAGTAAAGAAAATACTTAATTTTGATGCAGGAAGTTTGAAAAAAGCACTTTGTAAAAAAGTTTTTGGACAAGATCGTGTAATTGAAGAGTTTGTTCAGAATGTTTCATCTTTTTCTTCTGATCGAATTTCACCTAAAAGTTTTCTTTTCGTTGGAAAAAGTGGTTTAGGAAAAACATTATTGGTGCGAGAATATGCAAAATTATTGTATCCAAAAGATGCTTTCATTAAATTAGATATGAGTGAATATCGTGATGCTAGTTCTATTTCTAAGATTATTGGTTCGCCTCCAGGATATGTTGGTTATAGTGATAAGAATAGCATTTTAGAAAAAATAAAGTTACACCCTTATTCCGTTTTGTTACTTGATGAAGTGGAAAAAGCTCATCCTAGTGTTTTAAAACTTTTTTTACAAGTTTTAGATGATGGTGTTATGACTACGTCTTATGGTGATGTTATCAGTTTCCGACATACGCTTATTTTTATGACTTCTAATCTTGGTGCTAGTAGGAGTGCTATTGGTTTCTTAGAACAAAATCAAAATCTTATTATGAATGATATTAAATCTTTCTTTGGTGTAGAACTTTTAAATCGAATTGATGCGGTATATTTTTTTCAACCCTTTTCTTCTAAAACTATAGAAAAGATTATTGTTGCTAAAATTCAGAAGAGGTATCCTACGCTTTCTAAGGAAGATGTAAAAAAGATGATGTTAGATATTAAAAAGTTGTCTAAATATGAAGAGTTTGGTGCTAGAAAGATAGATAAATTATTAGAACAGCAAGATTTGAAATACAGTTTATAAAATATAACTGTATTTTTTCTACTTTGTGTATGATATACTATTAGTAGGTGGTTATATGAAACTTTATAATACATTAACAAGAAAAATTGAAGATTTTGTTCCTTATGAAGAGGGAAAAGTTAAATTATATACATGTGGTCCTACGGTTTATCATTATGCACATATTGGTAATATTCGTAACTATATAGGACATGATATTTTAGATAAGACGTTGCGCTATTTGGGATACGAGGTTACTCGTGCTATGAATATTACGGATGTTGGTCATTTGACAAGTGATTCTGATTCTGGTGAAGATAAAATGGAAGTTGCTAGGAAAAGAGAACATAAGTCTGCGATGGAGATTGCTAAGTTTTATACAGATGCTTTTTTTACTGATTTTAGGTCTGTAAATTGTCGTATGCCAGAATATGTTTCACCTGCTACTGATAATATTTCAGAATATATTAAAATTATAGATGTTTTATTAAAAAAAGAATATGCTTATCTTTCTGGTGGTAATGTTTATTTTGATACTTCTAAATTGAAAGATTATTATGTTCTTACGAACCATCAAGAAGATCAAATGGTTGTTGGTGCTCGCGAAGGAGTAGAAGAAGATAGTAATAAAAGACATCAAGCGGATTTCGTTTTATGGTTTACAACTAGTAAGTTTGAAAATCATGAGTTGTTATGGGATTCACCATGGGGTATGGGATATCCTGGTTGGCATATTGAATGTAGTGGAATTTCTATTAAGTACCTAGGTGAATATTTGGATATTCACGGTGGTGGTGTTGATAATATTTTTCCTCATCATACAAATGAAGTTGCTCAAAGCGAAGCATATTTAGGTCATCCATGGTGTAAATATTGGTTTCATAATGAGCATTTATTAGATGAGACAGGAAAGATGAGTAAGTCAAAAGGTGCAATTTTAACTGTTTCAGTTTTGAAAGAAAAGGGCTATGATCCTTTAGCTTTTCGCTTTATGTGTTTGAATTCTCATTATCGTAGACAGTTGGTATTTTCTTATGAAGCACTTGATCAAGCATATTCTACATTAAAAAAGTTGCGTAATCGTATTTCTTCTATTAAAGATGAAGGTGATGTGGATCAAGATTCTATTCAATTATATCGAAAAAGATTTGTTGCAGAATTATCTGATGATTTAAATACTGCAAATGCTATTTCTGTTCTTTATGAAGTAATAAAGGATGAAAGTCTTTCTGGTGCAAGTAAGCTTACATTAATTCGCGAATTTGATCAAGTTTTTTCCTTGGATTTAATTCAAGAAAAGAAAAAAGTTGAGAATGAAGCATATATTTTGGAGCAAATTGAAAAAAGGATGGAGGCAAAGAAAAATAAGGATTTTGCTTATGCTGATGAGATACGAGATGAGTTATTAAAACAAGGCATTCGTTTGATTGATGGAAGAGATAAAACTACTTATGAAGTTATTGATGAATAGGAGATTTGTTCTTCTTTTTTTCTTATATGGTGAAAAAAATATATGATAGAATTAGTATGTAACAAAGAAAAGTTTTTTGGAAAATGAGGTGTTATATGACTGCGAAAGAAGTAAATTCATTAGTTTTAGCATATTTAGGTGATGTTATTTATGAAGGGTACGTAAGAAGATTTTTAATTTCTAAAGGATATTGTCATGTTGATGAATTGCAAAAGCATGCTGTTACTTATGTTAGTGCAAAACATCAAGCGGAGTTTTTAAAGCAAATGATTGATTGCAATTTTTTATTAGAAGAAGAACTGGATGTTGTTAAGAGGGCAAGAAATTATAAGACAACTTCTCATCCTAAAAATTGTGATATTATCACTTATAAATATGCAACAGGATTAGAAGCTTTATTAGGTTATTTAGATTTTAATGGAAACTTTGATAGAATAGATGAGATTATGAATTTTATATTGGAGGGTAAGTTATGTTAGTATATGGTAGAAATGTTGCTTTGGAAGTTTTAAAAAATCCTAAAAAAGTACAAAAAGTAATATTGCAACAAGGATTTGATGACAAAAAAATACTTTCTTTGCTAGAAAATAGTAAATTTCCTGTTATTACAAAATCAAAAAAAGAAATTGATCATTTGGCAGATGGAGTGCATCAAGGTATAATTTTATATGTTCGAGATTACCAATATTTCACTTTATCTGATGTTATGGTGGATGCTTCTTCTTTTATTGTAATGTTAGATCATATAGAAGATCCTCATAATTTTGGAGCAATTATTCGTACTTGTGAGGCCGCTGGAGTTGATTTTATTATTATTCCCAAAGATAGGCAAGTCCAAGTTAATGCGACTGTTATGAAGACTAGTGTTGGGACACTTGATGAGATGAAGATTGTACAAGTGGCTAATTTGGCATCTACTATTGATTATTTAAAAGATCATGGTTACTGGGTGGTAGGAACAGCATTAGAAGATAGTGTTGATTATCGAAGTATTGATTATTCCGGAAAAGTTGTTTTAGTTATTGGAAATGAAGGGTCTGGAATATCAAAATTAGTTAGGAAAAAGTGTGATTATATTGCAAAAATACCGATGTATGGAACAACAAATAGTTTGAATGCCTCAGTTGCTAGTGGAATTATGATTTATGAAGTAATCCGAAATAGAAAGTAGAGGATATTTTGAATTACAAAAATATTAATGATTATGAACTTTTGTATTTGGTTCGTGAAAATATGGATGATAATTATGATATTTTATATCAAAAATATTTACCTATTATTAAGACGATTGCTGGAAAATATGCTCCAGTTGCTAGTCAATGTGGTAGTGAATATCAGGATTTGGTTCAAGAAGGATTTCTGGGCTTAAATAATGCAATTATTAATTATCGAGATGATTTTAATACAATATTTTATACTTATGCCTGTATTTGTATTGAACGACAAGTTTCTACTTATTGTCGCAGTTTAACTTCGCAAAAGCATCAGATTTTAAATTTATCTGTGTCTGATCAAGAACAGTTTTATTATTATGCCAAAGATCCTTCTGATTATGGGAATTTTTCTGAGTCTACTTCTTGGGAGTTAGAAAAATACTTATTTCAAAAATCATATTGTCTTGATTTGGATACAAGATGTGTTTTTGAACTCCGTTTTAATGGCTTTAGTTATAAGGAGATAGCTCAGTTACTTGATATGTCCAAATCTAGTGTTGATGCTAAGATATTAAAGGCTAGGAAATTTTTGAGAAAGTATTTGGAAATCTATAATTTGAATTGAAAAACCTAAAACTTTGTTTTACAATAATAATAGGTGAATAGAATATGAGGGAAGATTTTAGAAGTGGTGATAGTCCGTTAAATTCACAACAAGAAACTTTTAAAATGTCACTAAAAGAATGGTTTTATGGATCTCATTCTACTGATGAATATAGAAATTTATTTGTTAATATGTCTTTTGCAATGAAATACCTTCATGATAATGGTTATTATGTTAAGTCCTTTTTTAAATTGGATAAGATTAATTTATTAAATGGTTCTATTCAACAAATAAAATTTGAGGATTTAGGAAGATTTTCATCCGATATTCATAATCCTAGTGTAGATGATTATAGTAAGAAACGAGAAATTATTAAGAGTAATATATTACTTTCTTCTATTTTACAGATTTATGCTTATACTGGACTTTTAGATCAATTACCTTATTTCAATGATAGTGTCCTTCAATTCTTAAAAAATAATCTTAATGAATATGCGATTTTCTTACCTGAGGGGGATATTCCGTATTATCGTGGTGTGATTGAAAGAGGTGCTTCTGTTTATTTTCATGCTTATGTAGAAGAAAAAATGAAGCGTGATGTTGGTAATTTAGAGAAAGAAGTTGGTGCATCTAGTACAGGTAATGGCAAAGGCATGGTTTTATCGAATGGTAAGAATTTACTTCCTAATAATGAAGTTATTAATCGTAGCATTTATAATTTTCCGGGAAATAATGATGCTTTTGTGAGAGCTCTTATTTATCCAATTATAATTCTTCTAATTGGATTTGTAATTTTATTTTTATTGTATTTTCAATGATTTTGTTGACATTTTCTAGTGTTTATGCTATCTTAATGGTGGACACGGAAAGTGTTTTTATTTTGATAAAAAAATAGGAATGGTGAAATATGGCTGAAGTTAGAAAAAGAAAAGAAGTTGAAAATTATAAAATTGACGAAACTCAGTTTCATAAGAAAGAAAATAACAAGAAAACTGATAATAAGAAAGAAAAGAAAAATGATAAGAAAAATACTGTAAAAGTGTCTTCTGATAAGAAGAGTCTCTGGGTAAGATTTCGAATCTTTTGTCATGGGGTAAAATCAGAGTTTAAAAAAGTACATTGGCCTACTAAAAAGGATATGGTTAAATACTCTGTTGCCACTGTATTATTTATTGTTTTTTGTTCTTTGTTCTTTTATGCAATCGATGTTATTTTTGCATTAATTCAATCAATTTTTAGATAAAAGGAGTTTTAGTTATGGATAAACAATGGTATGTTGTTAATACTTATTCTGGCCATGAGAATAAAGTAAAAGAAAAGTTAGAGATGCGTGCTGAATCTATGGATATGCAAGATTATATTTTTAGAGTTGTTATTCCAGAAGAAAAAGTCGTAGAGGTAAAAGATGGTGTCCAGAAGGAAAAGATTAAGAAGATGTTTCCTGGATATATCTTAGTAGAAATGATAATGACAGATGAAGCATGGTATGTAGTACGTAATACTCCAGGTGTTACAGGATTTATTGGTTCTAGTGGAAAAGGTGCTAAACCAACACCATTGCAACCATATGAAGTAGATAAGATTCTTGGAAATATGGGAATTAGTCGTATGGATGTTGATAAGGATTTGGTAGCTGGTACTACTGTTAAAATTATTGATGGACCATTTAATGGAATGTTTGGTAAAATTGATAGTGTTGATCTTCCAAATCAAAAGGTTATGTTACTTGTTGATTTGTTTGGGCAAGAAACTTCTGTTGAGGTTGAATTAAATCAGATTCAAAAAGCATAAAATGGTTGCAAAAATAGAATTTGTATGTTATTATTTAACTTTTCTTTGACACCAAAAATGAGCAAAGCCAGGTAGATACTGGGATTGCTCATTTTTCAAATGTTGTACAATT
>CALVTC010000048.1 GCA_944359885.1 uncultured Bacilli bacterium
GATGAAAATGCCGCAATGGATTATGTAACAATTATGAATGATGGAAATATTACTATAGAAGAAATAAATAAAGCTATAGAGGGAAAAGATAATGAAATAGGAGTAAATGGGGAAGCCTCTATTAAAATGTCATTTTTAAAAATGCTTAATCTTTCAGTAGGAGTAAAATCTGATGTTGCTGCCTATAGCTCTAATGAAAAAATAGTCAATTCAACAATTACTACCAATATAATGACAGAATTTATTAAATTAGCAGATAAAGATGATAATATTGAAAAATTAATGGATTTAAAACTAGATATAGATCAGGTTACTGCAACATATTTAAAAAGTATGTTTCCATATTTATCTTTATTAAAAAATAAAGATAAAGAGCATTTGATAAAATAAATAGAAAATAGAAAACGAAAAGAAACATCTAAAACTATTGAAGGAGGAAAAAAATGAATCTAAAACAAATGCAAAAAGAAGTTTGGCAAAATAAATTAAATAAAGGATTTAATACTACAAATGTAGAAAAAGAGTTTTGCCTTTTATACGGAGAAGTTGCGGAAGCGTTTGATGCTTATAGAAAGAAAAAGGAAGATTTAAGTGAAGAACTAGCTGACATTGCTATTTATTTGATGGGATTGTCAGAAATGTTGGGTTTCGATTTAGAAGATGAGATTGTGAAAAAGGTTTCTAAAAATGAGAAACGTGTGTATAAAAATATTGATGGAGTGAATATCAGAATAAGTGATTAATAGTAAAAATTTTATAAATGCAATAATTAACACATCTTTTTTCTTTTAAATGATATAATGAGAAAAAGAGGTGATAATATGTATAGAAATACATATGTAAAAATATCTTTAAATAATATAAAACGAAATGTTGAAAAAATGATAAGTACATTTCCAGATTATCAATATTATTTTGCCGTTGTAAAAGCAGATAGTTATGGTCATTATGGTAACCGCCCTATTGAAAAAATGATAGAAGCAGGGTGTAATTATTTAGCAGTTTCTTCATTAGATGAAGCAATGCAAATTAGAAATTATTTTTCCGATATTCCAATTTTATGTTTAGAACCAATTTCTACGGAATATATTCCTGTCGCAGCAGAAAATAATATTACTTTAACAATTAGTTCTACAGAAATAGAGGAATATTTAAAACAACTTCCTCATAAATTAAAAGTTCACTTAAAAGTAAATACAGGAATGAATCGATTAGGCTTATCTACAAAAGAGGAGTTGTCAAAGTGTTATAATCGTTTAAAACAAAACAGGCAAATAGAAATAGAGGGGATTTTTACTCATATCTATGAAGCAACTAACGAATTAAAAACAAAAAGACAATTTAAGTGTTTTGAAGATCTTACCACAACGATTCCCTTAGATACCATTCCCATTATTCATATTACTGCTAGCGAAGCAACAGAACTATATCCAAAATTACCATATGTTAATGGTTGTCGCTTTGGTATTATGATGTACGGTTTTTCTAAGACAAACAAAATTAAATTAGATTCTACATTTACTCTAATTAGTGAAGTTATTCAAATTCAAACACTCAATAAAAATGATACAGTAGGTTATGATGCTGCCTATCAAGCAACCGAGGATAAAGAACGTATCGCCATAGTATCCATTGGTTATGCAGACGGAATTACAAGGGCAAATACTGGCAGAATAATCTATATTAATGAAAAAGAATATCCAATAGTAGGAAACATCTGCATGGATATGCTGTTTGTAAAAGTAGATGAACAAGTATCTGTTCATGATAAGGTTTATATAATAAAAGATGTAGAACATATTAAAACAATTGCCAACCATCTTCATACAGTACCGCAAGAGGTAATGTGTAATATCAGTAAAAGGGTACCTAGAGTATATGATAAAGAAGATATTGACGAAATGTAAATATAAGTAATAATAACAGATAAAGATAAAATAAAACAATTAGAAAGGAATCAATCAAACAAACTAATAATTTCTATAAGATTGATTATACAAGAAATAATATGCAAGATAGTAAAAGGATGGAAAAATTATATGATGCTGTTATAGATCATACCCTATTAACAACAAAAGAATTAAACGAGTATGGATTTAATTCTTATAACTTAAACAACTTGTTAGAAGTTAAGTTTTTAGAAAGAGTAAAAAGAGGAGTATATAGATTAAAAGATACAGAAGGCATGCTTTATTATGGAAAAAAACTTATCGCGCAAGAACAGTATGCAAAAAGTGAAGAATGTTTTGAAAAAATATTACAACTAAATCCTACAAATAGCTCTGCAGCATTTCAAATTTTTTTAAGGAGTATAAAAAGCAGAAATTACGACCGAGCATTACAAATGTATGATATTATGGAATTATCTGGAAAAACAGCGTATGAGCAAGATAATAATTATTGGCTATATCTACTAAGTAAAATTATAAAATTAGAAGGTAAATATAAAGAAAAAGTTGAAAAGTTAAATATTAAAGATATTATGGTTCCAGAAAGTGATAAGAGATACCCAAATAAAAAAGAAGAAAATGAAATTAGACTTTTAGCATTTAAGGGGATGTTTTCACAAGCTTTCAAGCAATTAAATAATATAAAAGAACCAAAGACAGTACAAACTATCACCAGTTATGCCCTTTTACATCAAAGATATGCACTCCAAAAGGATGATGGAATGAAAATTAAAAATCTAATAGAAAAAAGAAAATATCAAGAATTAGAAAAATTTTTACTAGAAGAATCAATATTAGATAATGAACATAGTATAAAAAAATATTTATTACCTTTAACGAAAGAAATAACAAGACTAATTGATACATCAACACTTCCTCCGGAAAATAATAAGAAGTATCATACCATGTTAGAAGCAATTAATAATCATAATTATGATTTAGCTATGCAATTTTCTATAAAAATTAATAAACAAAAGAATTTCGACTATAATAAAGATTATATATATATTCTGTTAAAAGAAATCAAAATTTTAAAAGAAAATATAAAAAAAGATCAAGGTAATACTATCAAAGCTGAAATAAGATCTTTTTATTATCAAACAAAAGAAGAATTAGCTAAGAGCGGAAAGTCAGAATATGAATGGTTAATTCTTAGTCTAATGAAAATAGGAGTATTAAAAAAAGATTATGAATTTAAGGCAGCAAAAAAAGAACTATCTTTAATAAAAGATAAAAATTATCAAATAGACCTTTCCAGGTATATAAATTACCTTTCATCTGCGATAAATCAAAATAAAATAAAAGAAGCAAAAGTCTGGGTAGATATAGTTGCCAAATTAAATGCAATAAGTCAAGGTCAAAAGATTTCATATCAGAAAAATAATATTTCAAAAGTAATAAATACAAAACAAAGATTATCACCAGGTATAAAAGAACCAAGGATAGTAACAAAGGAAAAACTTCCGCTCCCACCAAAGAACTTAACTTCGATACAAGTAAAATATTTAAAAACATATCAAAAATTATTATTTGAAAAAGGTGTTGTTGTATCAAAAATAACAGATGAAAAAGAAATGGAAGAAATTAAAGAGCTTTTAGAAAAATATAACAATTTAAATATATTTACCATAGAAGATAATAATCATCAACAACATCTAGTTTTACAATACAAAACTACCAATATTACGCCTGATAGGCCAGGAAAATTAAGAGAGTTAATAAATATCCATTATAGGGAAAGTGAGCATCAAACAGTTATTGAACTAGGTAAGAGATTACTAAGTATAGTAAATAAAGCAACAATAAGTGACTATGGACTAATTGGACTTAGTTATTTACAACTTAACGATAAAAAGCATGCCAATGATTATTTAATGATAGCTGACTATCTTTCTAGAGAAAATAATTTGGAATCGGAAGACAGGAATTATATCAAAATGAGTGAGGAACATACAAAAACATATATATATGAAAAAAAACCATATGTAAATATGACAATAGAAGAGTTCCAAGCAGAAGCATATAATAATTATGGAATTAAAGACTTTGATGAGATTCATGATTTTATATCAAACTCGAATTTAGATGTAACAACAGCATGTGAGCAACTAGGATTATCTAAAATAAAGACTAATATTATAAAACTTGTATATGCAAGATATTTTTATGCTAATAAAAATTTTAAAAAAGGAAATGAGTTTTTAAAGTCTGTAGAAAATAGTAAAGATAAAAATGATAAGATTTATTTAATCTATAATGAATTAATAAATACCCGAAGATTTTATCAATATAGAGATACGCCAAAACTTAAACAATTATCGCATTCATTAAAACCAGAAAAGTAAGATATTATTAGTCTTATAATCAATAAAAAAGGAGCCATTTAGCTCCCATATCTATTTACAGAGGATCTTCACACGTAACAGTGAACCTTCCTCACTTATAATATATGCAGGACGGAAAAATATATACAAAATAATTTGCAAAATATTTGAGAAAAATAAAAAAGTATATTAATTTATCATTGATACAGAAAAGAATAGAAAATAAATTTTAGCACAAACTAAAAAGGAGAGAAAAATGGAATTAAGAGAAATAAAAGAATCATTAAAAAATAGTGAAAAAGAATTACAAGAGTTATGGAGGTCACTTTGACATCGATTCTAAAAAAAATAAAATCAAAGAATTAGAAGAACAAACAAAAGACACTAATTTTTGGAATGATAGACTGAATGCTGAGAAAGTAATCAAAGAATTAAATGATGAAAAAAATATGGTTAATAGCGTGGAACAATTATTAACAAAAGTAACTGACAACTTAGAATTAATTAATTTATTAGGAATGGAAATAGATGAAGAGTCAAGACAAGAATTAGAACAAGAAACTGAACTAATAAAACAAAAAACAGAAGAAGTAAGCTTATTGCTATTGTTAAGTGGACCCTATGATAAAAATGATTGTATATTAGAAATTCATCCAGGAGCAGGAGGAACAGAGTCATGTGACTGGGCACTTATGCTTTATCGTATGTATATTAGATGGTGTGAACATAAAAAATACAAAGTTGAAATATTAGATTATCAAGAAGGAGAAGAAGCGGGAATAAAAAATGTTTCTCTGAAAGTAAAAGGCATGAATGCTTATGGTTACTTAAAAAATGAAAAAGGAGTTCATCGCCTAGTAAGACTATCTCCATTTGATTCTAATAATAGAAGGCATACATCCTTTGCATCAGTAGAAGTAACACCAGAAATAGAGCAGGATAATACAATTGAAATTGATGAAAAAGATTTGAAAATAGATGTTTACCGATCTACAGGAGCAGGAGGACAAGGTGTCAATACAACAGATTCAGCAGTAAGAATTACCCATCTTCCAACTAAAATTGTGGTAACATGTCAAAACGAAAGAAGTCAAATACAAAATAAAGAGCAAGCATTAAGAGTGTTAAAAAACAAATTACTTTTAAGAAAAATGGAAGAACAAGAAAAAGAACTAAATGAAATCAAAGGAGATCAAATGAATATCAATTTTGGATCTCAAATCAGAAGTTATGTCTTACATCCATATTCTTTAGTAAAAGACCATAGAACCAATGTAGAGACAAGTAATGTCGGAAAAGTATTAGATGGAGATATTGACATGTTTATAGAAGTTAGTTTAAAACAAAAAAAATAAGAGTAACGAGGGGTGTATTATGGGAATATTTTCTAAAACAAAAGATTTAAAAATACTAGAACAGATTCAGTCTAAGTCCAGTATAAAACGGAACATTCAGTTTGTACTCGGATGCCTTCTAATCGCAATTTCCTATAATCTTTTTTTGGTTCCCAATAATATTGTAGCAGGCGGAGTAGGTGGACTAGCAATTATTATTAATCATTTAATTGGACTAGATAACTCCATTATTATCTTAGTAGGAGATATACTACTATTAATATTAAGTTATTTTCTATTGGGTAAAAAGAAAACTCAGGCCACTATTTTAGGATCGATTCTATTCCCAATTTTTGTTAGTTTAACTAGTAATATTGATCAAATTATAGATATTGATACAGATCAACTACTACTAATTTGCGTCTTTGGTGGAGTAGTTTATGGATTTGGAGCAGGCATGATTTACAAAGCAGGATTTACTACTGGAGGAACAGATATAGTAAATCAGATTTTATCAAAATATTTAAAAATAAGTATAGGAAATAGTATGTTATACTGTGATGGTACAATTGTCTTACTAACGGCCTTTGTATTTGGACCAACCCATTTTATGTATTCAATTATTGTATTGTATGTCATTAGTTTCATGTCAGATAGGGTAATTCTTGGAGTATCCGACAGTAAAGCATTCTATATTGTAACAAAAGAAGAAACCAAAATTAAAGAATATATTTTAAAATATTTAAATCACGGAGTGACTGTTTTTAATGCCAAAGGAGGATACGCTAAAGAAAATCAAACTGTATTGATGTGTGTACTACCTACTAAAGATTACTATCGTCTAAAAGAAGGAATTCATGAAATTGATCCCAACTCATTCTTTGTTGTAACCGATGCCTATGAAGTGTTTGGAGGTGAATAATGGATAACTTTTTTGAGAATATATTAGAAAAAATAAGAAAAAGATCACTTGGTAAGAGAATTATAATATTAATACTATCATTATTAGTACTATCATTTGTCTATAATTTATTACTCTTACCTACTGGTCTTGTCGCAGGTGGAGTAAATGGTATTGCTGTAATTACTAATTACGTATACGATATAGACTCTTCTTTAATGATATTTTTAGTATCATTATCCTGTCTATTTTTCAGTGCTATGTATTTAGGAAAAGAAAGAACATTAGGTTCTGTTCTAGCAACTTTTATTTACCCATTATTCGTAAAACTAACTAGTTTAATTACCCAAAATATTACGTTAAATTATAATGATACATTTTTAATGATAATTTTTGCCGGAGTAATTGGAGGGCTAGCAAATGGTTTTATTTACAAGACTGGATTTAGTAATGGTGGACTACCAATTATTAGTCAAATTTTAGAAAAATATTTCAAAATACCAGTAACAAAATCTGGTATGGTAATAAACGCTATTATTATCATGATAGGAAGCATCTTCTTTAGTTGGTCAATGATGATGTATGCCATTATCTTAGTTTTTATCAATAATTTAATGATTGATAAAGTATTATTAGGAATATCTAAAAATAAAGCATTTTACATTGTAACGAAGAAAGATAAAGAAATAAGAGAGTATATTGTAAATAAATTACATCATACCATAACTAGTTTTAATGTAAAAGGAGCTTTTATGAAAGAAAAAAGGAATGTCTTATTACTTGTTGTACCAACGAGAGATTATTATAAAGTTACAGAAGGAATTAAATTAATTGATCCAGAAGTATTTTTTGTTGTAGAAGATGCTTATGAAGTACAAGGTGGTAAATAATGTTAAGAAGAGGGGGATTTCACAAAACTCCTCTTTTGTTATGTCGAAATATATGGTATAATTGATATACTAAGATGGAGGTAAATATGGACTTAATCAGACTGAAAAATGTAGAAAAAAAATATAAAAATGGTGTAACAGCGATTTATGATTTAAATTTAGCCATTGAAAAGGGTTCTTTTACTTTCGTAATTGGTGGATCTGGTAGTGGTAAAAGTACATTAATTAAAATGTTATACCGTGAAGAAAAACCAACAAGAGGACAAATTATTGTTGGAGGACTAGATGTTGCTAAATTAAGAAATACAAAAGTATATAAACTGAGAAGAAAACTAGGAATTGTCTTCCAAGATTATCGGTTACTACCAAAGCTAACAGTATATGAAAATGTTGCCTTTGCAATGGAGGTAATAGGTGCAACGAAAGAAGTCACAAGAAAAAATGTGTTACGTGCTCTAGAAGAAGTAGGTTTAAAAAACAAAGTTCATAATTATCCAGATCAGTTATCTGGAGGAGAACAACAACGTGTTGCTATTGCAAGAGCAATCGTAAATAATCCTAAATTGCTTTTGTGCGATGAACCTACGGGAAATTTAGATCCTGAAAGAAGCATGGAAATCATGAAAGTTTTAGATAATATCAACAAAACGAGAGGAACAACGATTATTATGGCAACACACGATAAAGAAATCGTAAATAGCATGCAAAAACAAGTAGTAACACTAAAGGATGGACACTTGGTAAACTTTAAGAAGAAAGGAACATATATAGATGAGAATAATTAGAATGTTAGGGCGTAGCATTAGAGATGCCTTTAAAAGTGTAATCAGAAACTTTAGTTTATCACTAGCATCTATTTCATGTATTACAATAACTTTAATTATTGTTGCTATAGCAGTCATGGCATCATTTAATGTCCAAAACTTTACTAAAGAAATTGAAAAAGATCTAACAATTGTTATTTTCTTAAATAATGAATCAACAGAAGATGATGTAGCAAGAGTAGAACAAGAATTAAGAGAAATACCAAATATTGATAAAAGTAGTATCACTTTCGAGTCGAAACAAGAAGTAAAAGAATCTATGCAAAAAGAATCAGAAGTATTTGATACTGTATTAAATGAGTGGAGTGAAGATGAAAGTCCACTAAAAGACACATTTCAAGTAAAAGTAAAAAATGTAGAACAAATATCATCAACAGCGGAAAGAATTGAAAAAATAGAACAAGTAAATACGGTTCGATATGGAGAAGGAATGGTGGATCAGATGATTACAGCATTTTCATCAATTGAAAAGGTAACATATGGAGTAGTAATTGCTTTAGTTATTGTAACCGTATTTCTAATTATTAATACAATTAAATTAACAATTTCAGCAAGACGTAGAGAAATAGGAATTATGCGTTTAGTAGGAGCAAGTAATTTTACTATTAAAACTCCATTTATTGTAGAAGGAATGATCCTAGGATTACTAGGTTCCATCGTTCCTGTGATTTTTACAACCTATGGATATTTAGCTTTTTATAATCACTTTGATGGATATCTATTTACACAATTAATTCAATTAATAAAACCAGAACCATTTATTTATTCAACAGCAGGAATTGTTATTGTAATAGGTATCTTAGTCGGTATGGTTGGTAGTGCCGGAGCCGTAAGAAAGTACTTGAAGATATAATGAAGAAAATAATTGTAATAGCAGTTCTAATCGCCATATTAGCATCCTATATTTCACTACCTATGGATGCTTATGCTGATTCTAATACATTAGCAGGATTTAGAGCAGAAGTGGAACAATATACAAAAGAATTACAAGAAAAACAAGATAAAGTTGCAAAAAATGATCAAGAAGTTGCAGAAATTAAAAAAAGAATTTCTGAAATTGAAAGCGAATTAGATAGCATTGTAGATGAGATTGGTACTCTACAAATAGAAATAGACCAAAGTAATCAAGAGATTAAAGAAAAAAGTGAACAAAGTAAAAAAATCATCGAATATTATCAACTAGCAAATGGAGAAAATGCTTATCTAGAATACGCCTTTGGAGCAACGGATATTACAGATATGATTTATAGAATGTCTGTCGTAGAACAATTAACAGAATATAATGACAAAGTAATGAATGAACTTGAAGAATTAATAGCAAAAAATAAAAAACAACAAGAAACCCTAACAGAAAAACAAGAACAACAAAAGAAATTACAAACAGAATTAGAACAAGAAAAAGAAAGAATTAATGCTGATACACAAGCCTTAAAAGATGCCATGCCTGGAATTCAAGAACAAATAGACTCTGCTAAAGAAAATGTGGAGTATTATGAATCTATTGGTTGTGGAGAAAATGAAAATATCTTCAGTTGCCAAATTCGTTATGATCAAGCTCATTCAAATAGTGGTAGCAGTGGTGGAGGAGCAGGAAATATTATCCCACCATCTGCGGATGGTTTCTATCGCCCAATGGCCACTGGTTATGTAACTCAAAATTGGATGAATTATGGACATTTAGGAATTGATCTTGGAAATAGAAATTATACGAATATAGAAATATATCCAATTGCAACAGGTGTAGTATTCGCAAAATACTATGACAATGCAGGAGCATTGGTATTAAAAATTAGACACTATACAGGAGGAAGATATCTATATTCTACCTATGCTCACTTATCAGCATGGTATGTAAATGTAGGTGATATTGTAACACCAGATACTGTAATTGGTCGTATGGGATCAACTGGTAACTCTTCTGGACCACATCTTCACTTAGAAATAACAACCTGTGATTGGAATAAAGGTGGAGGATGTACCTGGGCACAATATCAAAATAGTACGTTAAATCCTAGAAACTATATTGGTTTCCCAGGCGGTCTATATACATGGTGGTATAGTAGATAATATTTACTACTGACAAATTATGTCAGTAGTTTTTTTGTGTGCCGGGCATGGCATATAGCTAGGTGGTGAAAGTCCACTATACACGTCGGTATCTGCGAAGTATTAGGGAAA
>CALVTC010000049.1 GCA_944359885.1 uncultured Bacilli bacterium
TATGATGAAAATGTACCGGATGGATGTAGTGTAGAAAACGTTCCTAATAATGAGAATCATTCTGTATTTGACGTGGTATCTATATCAGAAGAAGAAGCAAGTTGTAGTGGATATGAATTTAAAGGATGGGAGATGATAACCGAAAATGTTACTAAAGTAAATGATGATTATTTTATCATGCCAGAGAGTGATGTCGTACTTAGAGCAATCTGGGGAAAACTTTCTATATCAAAGTCTATGGATGGAGAAATATCAGAAGTAAAAGAATTGTATGAAATCATGCAAGATGAAGCTGTAATGGATAATATATCTAGTACCTATGTATCATCAAGCAGTGGAATTAACTTTAGTGAAGCACCATCTGATACCAATGGAAAAGGAGTTTATACAAGAGCGGGAACAGAAAATGATGAATATCCAATTCATTATTACCGTGGAGATGTGGATAATAATCATGTGAAATTCGCTGGATTTTGTTGGAAGGCAGTAAGAACCACATCAACAGGCGGAGTAAAATTAATTTATGACGGAGTACCTGGTAGTGATGGAAGTTGTAATAATACAGGTGAGAACTCTCAAATAGGGACAAGTGCTTTTAATACAAGCAATACCTCTCCATCAGATGCAGGCTATATGTATGGTACTAAATATCCATCAGGTAGGACATCTGCTGCTACAGGTACTAGTGGATATATCTATGGGAATGATGTTACATGGAATGGTTCACAATATACATTAGTGGATACATATACAAGTAATAGGTGGTCAACCGATAGAACAGCCATAGCTTCAAAATATCATTATACTTGTTTGTCTAATAGTACAAGATGTAACCAAGTATATTATCTTACGAGCTTTAATACGACTGCAATGTTTTATTATCTAACACTAAGCAATGGTGTTGATATTGAGGATGTAAAGAGTGAGATGTTTACCAATACTAATAGTTCTACTGCCAAAGAGAAAATTGATACCTGGTATGAAGAAAACATGACTGATTATACAAGATATTTAGAAGATACAGTTTGGTGTGATGATAGAAATTTCTCTGCAGGATCCTTAAAAGGAAAGGATGAAGATGCTAGCTCGGCCCCTGTTTCCCCATTTGGAGCATATGAAAGAAATTATACAACAAGTAATCCAAGCTTAGAATGCACAAATAGAAATGACTCATTTACAGTAAATAGTGAGAATGGGAATGGAGCACTAACCTATCCAGTAGCGATGTTAACGGCAGATGAATTAACTTTGTCTGGAAATGGATCTAAAGGTTACAGTAGAAATTCTTATCTATTTACAGGAGAATCATACTGGACTATTTCTCCATACAACTTTAGTGGTTCTAATACCTTTAAGTTTTACATTAATAATTTAGGTATCTTGACCAGCTCTAGTCCTACGACAAATGCAGGTCTACGCCCGTCTATTTCCCTTGCACCTGGAACATTGATAGTAGAAGGAGACGGAAGAGACGCCTCACCATATGAGATCCTCACTGATTGATAAATTAAGTACTTTAAAATAAGCGATTACTAAGAGTAACACTTACTTAGTAGTTGCTTATTTTTATTGATTTTAAAATGATTAATACTTCCATAAATAACATAAAACTCTAGTAAGGTTAAGAAAAATACATTATAATAGAAATGGAGGTAGATTTATGTTATTTATAGAATATCCAAAATGTTCTACTTGTAAGAAAGCAAAAAAATATTTAGAAGATCATAATATTCAATTTACAGATAGAAATATTGTAACAGAAACACCAACCAAAGAAGAATTAAGTAAATGGATGAACAAATATCATATCTCAATTGATAAATTATATAACACAAGTGGAATGAAATATAGAGAATTAAATTTAAAAGAAAAAAGAAAACAACTATCTCAAGAAGAACAACTAGAAATATTACAATCAGATGGCATGTTAATAAAAAGGCCAATTCTAATAACAGAACATACAATGTTAACAGGGTTTAGAGAATTAGAATGGGAAAAAGTAATAGAGGAGGAGAAAAATGAAAGAATTAAAATTGAAAAGATGTAAAAAATGTAATGCATTAGTGGAAGTATTAGAGGATTGTAATTGTGAGGGATGTGGCATCATCTGTTGCGAAGAAAAAATGGAAGAAGTAAAAGCAAATAGTGTCGATGCTGCTTTTGAAAAACATGTACCAACTTATGAAAAAGTAGGGGATGTAATGAATATTAAAGTAAATCATGTTATGGAGGAGGATCATTATATTGAATGGATTTTAGTACTAACAGAAAAAGAGGAGAAAAAATTAATACTAAAACCGAATGATACACCAGAAATGACTGTACCATATGAAAAAGGAGCATTAATCTATGCTTATTGTAATAAACATGGATTATGGAAAACGGTGGTAGAGTAATGAATTTAGATGCATTAAAAGCGTTATCTTATGGAATGTTTATCATTACAACAAGAAAAGATACAAAGAATGTAGGATGTCTTATCAATACAGTAATGCAAATTACTTCTAAAAATCCTATTCTAGCAGTTAGTATAAATAAAGAAAATTACACAAATGAAGTATTAAAAGAAACAAAAAAGTGTGCCATTTCTATCTTATCAACAACTGCAAGTATGGACTTAATTTCCAAATTTGGTTACTCATCATCTAGAAATACGAATAAATTTGAAAATAGAAATTATCAAAATATTCAAGAATTACCAGTAATAATGGATGATATCTGTGGATACATCATTGGAGAAGTAATTCAAGTAATTGATGCAGAGACACATGATATTTTCTTAATCCGTATTCAGCAAACTGAAATGATATCAGATACTGCGCCAATGACTTATAAATATTATCAAGAGGAGTTAAAAGGTGTTTCTCCAAAGAATGCCCCAACATATCAAGAGGCAAAAAAAGAAAATAATAATGCTATTAGATATCAATGTACAATCTGTGGATATATTTATGATAATAGTAAAGAAAAAATTAATTTTGAAGATTTACCAGATGATTGGAAGTGCCCAATATGCAAAGTAGGGAAAGACAAGTTTGTTAAACTATAAGAAGAGAAATCTTCTTTTTTTTAGCAACAAAAAAGGAAGTACAAATTATCGTACTTCCTTAGTTTAAGCATATTTTTTATTCAGTAGGATATTCTTCTCTATTATTTAAATCATCACCAGTATTATCAGAACCTTCAGTACTATCAGAACCACTACCAGGTGTTCCTCCAGTACCAGTTCCACCTTCAGGTTTTTCTGGAAGAGTATCACTGGAATCACCAGTACCAGTTCCACCAGTATCCCCTGAATCATCATCAGTAATATCATCTTCTAATTCGCTATCAGGCTCTTCTTCCTTGACTTCTTCTGTTTGACTACTACCACCTAGTGTCAATGTCACACTTCCACGAATTTTGTCGATTCTTTTGCCGGCAGGATACTCCTGATCAATTACGTATCCATTACCACCAGTAAAAGTAACACTAATACCTAAACGACTGGCAGTAGCTCTAGCTTGTGTTTCACTATCCCCAGTAAAATCAGGTAATAAAGAATATCTACTACTAGAATTATACGGACCAGAACCAATAATTTCTTTTTCATATGGTTCATTTACAGAAAAACTAAATTCTTTAATAACAGTATGATCTTCAAGTTCTAGATTTTCTTTCATAGCTTGAACAATATCATCACGACTATCTTCATTAGGAACATAATTATAAAGAACCATTCTCATACGTTCATCATAAATCATTTGTCCTTCACCTTGTAAGTACAATTGTTGAATATTAATCAAATTAGAATCATCAGTAGCAAGACTTCTTTTTACAATATCTTTACCAATATTATAGAAAGATAAAATCTGTTTTGTTGTTAAATTTGTATCCAAACTATTAGAGATTGTATTTAAAATATCCATAAAACTTGATACTTTAGTAATTGTTTTCATTTTATTAATTAATGCCATAACTATCTCTTGTTGATGCTGTCCACGACCAAAATCTCCATTGACAAGTTGTTTTCTGTTTCTGGCATAAACTAAAGCTTGTTCACCATTTAGTGTTTGATATCCTGGATAAATACATACCTCTCCACCACGAGAAGAATCATCTGTACATAATTCTTGCTCCACATTGATATCAACACCACCAACGGCATCCACTAATTTAACTAAACCTTTAAAATTGATTTTAGCATAGTAATCTATATTAATACCAAAATAATCTTCAATTGTTTGCATCATACAATCAGTACCATATCCAGCAGCATGAGTAATCTTATTTTCTGCTTTATCACTCCAACAAGCAATTGGTACATAAGTATCACGAGGAATAGATATCATAGTAGCATTTAAAGTTTTAGGATTAAAAGTGATTAAAATTAAAGTATCACCATTAGCAATTGCATTTTTACTCAACACTTCATCAGTAGAATCTATTCCCATTAACAATATTGTAAATGGTTCTGTAATAGACTTACCGCTAGATTCTCTTTCTGATTCTGAAGTATCCGTCTTTCTCATTCTCTTATCTTTTGAAAGGATAACTTTTGTATCTGTTGCAACATCTTCATATCCTGTAACATTAGAAAACATATCGATATAATTATCTGTAATGAAAAGGGCATCCACTTCACCAGCATATAAATCTACTAACATCGTGGAGTAATCATCATACTCTTTAATTTCATTATCATCTTCTAAATTATTCTCATCAATCATTTCCTGTGGAATGATATATCCATCTGGAGAATCTTTATCACTCAACATACCAATAGTGTAATCAGTAATATCATCAACACTTTCTGCTGAATTATCACTCATTACAATTAAATCAGATGTATATGTAACAAATTCTTTATTAATATTATCTAATTGTCCATAAACATAAGCAATTACAATCCCCACTGCAAAACAAACCAGTGAATATAAAAGCATAAAGACAATTAATCCAATTCTTTTCTTTCTTTTCTTTTTTCTTTTTTTAGAACTAAATCGGACTCTAATAAATAAAATAATATCTATAACAACTAACACTCCAATAATAATATATCGAATGAAAGTCTCAATAGAACTAAGCAAAAATATTTCATAGATACTAAATCCACTTGCAAGTATCGCTATAATCAGAAATATAGATAATACGATATTTAATTTATTTTTTTTCTCTCTAGTTTCATTTTCTGCATCTTTTCTGGCCATAAATACCTCCTATGAAATCTTATCATCTAGCTTTTATTATTATATCTAAAAAAATAGAGTTTATCAACCCAATTACAAAGAAAAAAATAGGATTGTAAAATAATGTAAAACATGTCGAAAAATAGGATTTTTCATAAAAAAGAAGATATAGATACTGTATAATATAATTGAGATACTATAGGAGGGTGCCATGAAAAGACAAATATTATTTTTTGGTTTAATCATGTTGGGAATTGTCTTGTTTCCTAAAGATACTTATGCTTTTTCCTCTGCAAATTACGAAAACAAGTCTTTATGTGGTACTTTTGAAGTTGCAGGGCTACATTCGGATGGAGTAATTGATCCAGTTGCTTGCCTAAACACTTTTGAAGAGGCGCAAAAATGGATGAAAAATAATGGTGCAGATGACTTAGTAGTATTTGGCAAAGTATCTGGAAAAACAAAAATCCTAGATGCTAATCTTGCTTTAGTAGATTTAAGTGTAAACCCAGAAACTTTAACATATTTTTTTACAAGTAAAGATTCTTCTTTTAATCATAATAGTGGAGCTTATACATATATGGATACTGGTTCTTTATATGGTGGGGTAGATGGTGCTTTTTTAGAAGCATCTTATTCAAGTAAAAAAGGTACTTATATTGCTAAAGTAAAAACAGGAAACTTTACTGGTTGGATAGAAGCATATGCCTATGAAATCGTTCCTCTTACCTGGGTAAAGTCATCAAGTAGCTATACAGTAACCACGGAAGATATCAAACATAATTATGTTAATAAAATACAAGAAACTTATAATGGAAGTAAAGGAAGTATTATTGGGCCAAAACCAGATATGTTAGATGTTGGAACATATTATAGTTATGATGGAAAATATTTTTATAAAGATCGAAAAACAATGCTAACGGACTACAAAAATGGTAATTATAATAACGCCGTTAATAAAAATGATGAATATTATAACTACTACATGTATTTATCTAATCACACAAGAACCAGTTATTCGAGTCAAAATATAGATGAATATATTAGAAATAATATAGGATATACTATGGATGCCTATGGCAATACTGCAGAAGCTAAAGCATCAAGATTATATGGAAAAGGATTGTTTTACTACTATGCCCAAGAAAAATATGGAGTAAATGCTTTACTTTCTTTAAGTTTAAGTAGAAATGAAACTGGAAATGGAACTAGTACATTAGCAGTAAACAAAAATAATGGTTTTGGTTTAAATGCAGTAGATAGTAATCCATATGGTGCAGCAAAGGAATATGTAACATTTGCACATAGTATTTTAGGATATGCATCAGATTGGATTACTTACGGGTATGCACATCCAAGAGATTGGAGATATTTTGGTCCGCAATTCGGTGATAAATGGATTGGAATGAATGTAAAATATGCATCAGATACTTATTGGTCTGAAAAAATGGCAGCCCATTATTATGCTTTTGATAAGTCAAAAGGATTACAAGATTATAACTTCTATCAATTAGGAGTTATGAAAAAAGGAGCTGTAATCGCTAGAAGTGATGCTAGTAACTCTTCAAAAGAAGTATATTCTTATCCAGAAGCAGAAGATGCAGTAGTAATTGTTGGAGAAAAACAAGGAGAAAGTGTAGAAGGAAACACAACTTGGTATGAAGTAGTAAGTGATTTAAATATAGATGATAATTATAATGAAATTACATCAGGTGATTATAATTGGAATCAAACAGTATATGTCCCAGCTGCCTATGTAAAAAAGATTAATGAAGGAAAAAATGGTTATATTTCTCCAAATGAAGTAACCGAGTATCAAGATAGAGATTATGAATATGATTTATATGCAGAAGGCACTAGTTATAAACCAAGAGTAGGAAAAAGTACGAAAGACACAGAATTTTATTATGACTCATCACTAACGGCAAAAAAAGGTCAAAATTTAGTAAAAAATCGTTATGTAATGGTATATGCAGCAGCAAAAGATAAAAATGGCGTTGTAATATCTTATTTAGTAACCTCTGACTATTGGTATGATCAAAAACACTGGGTATCAGCAGATAGTATCAATTTGATAACTAGTGACTATGGTAAATTCTCAGTAACTGCCAGTGGTAATCAATATACCTGGGTAAACAGTGTACCAGAAGATACAGAAGAAACAAAGATTAGCGGTCATTACCATAATTCATATGCCCCAATTTTAGAAGAAAAAGTAGTAAATGGCCAAACTTGGTATAAAGTACCAGTAGATGTCAGTGGAACAACCTCTGAATTTGGTTGGACACTAGCTTCCGCTCCAAATGTGTATGTAGAAAAATTAAATATCAAAGCAGAGAATACGCCACCAATCATAACAGCAGATGATAAAACAATTGTCCAAGGAACAAAATTTAATTATAAGGATGGAGTAAAGGCAACAGATAATGAAGATGGAGACTTAACTGAGAAACTAGAAGTAGAAGAAGAAACTGTTAATATTGATGTTGTTGGAACCTATAAAGTAACTTACAAAGTAACAGATAAAAATAACGTTAGCGCAACTAAGACAATCACAGTAACAGTTACAGAAAACAAAAAACCAGTAATAATTGCAGAAGATAAAGAAGTAATTCAATATCGCAAGTTAGATGAGTTGGACGGTGTAAGCGCAACTGATGAAGAAGATGGAGAAATTGATGTAAAAGTAAAAGAGTCAACTGTGAAATTAGAAGAAGCTGGAACTTATGAGATTACTTATGAAGCAACAGATTCTTACAAACAAACCACAACAAAAACAATCACAGTAACAGTAATTAAAGATGAAGCTCCAGTAATAAATGTAGAAGATAAAACGATTACACAAGGTAAGAAATTTGATCCTCTTAAAGATGTAACTGCAGAAGATAAAGAAGAGGGAGAAATAGAAAAAATTGAAGTTGTACAAAACAATGTAAAAGAAGATACAATTGGTAGCTATGAAGTAACTTATAAAGTAGTAGATAGTTATAAAAATGAAACGACTAAAACAATTACAGTAACTGTTGTAGAAAATCAAAAACCAGTAATAATTGCAGAAGATAAAAAAATCTACTTAAATGAAGAATTTGATCCATTAGATGGAGTAAGTGCAACAGATCCAGAAGACGGAGAAATAAAAGAAATTGAAGTAATAGAAAATGATGTAAATACAAAAGAAATAGGAACTTATAAAGTAATCTATCAAGTAGAAGACACTTTTGGAAATGTTGTTACGAAAGAAATAACAATAACTGTAGAAGAAAAAAAATTAGAGGAAAAAGACGGAATATATTATTTTGACTCTCTAAAAGAAGTAAAAAATAAGTTACAAATAAAAGGATATCATGCCATAAGAGGAATTGATCATACATTAGAAGAAGATATTAATTTTTATATAATTTTAAAGAATTTATCAACAGGAAAAGAGTACCAGCAAGAACTAAATAGAATTACAGATAAAGAAGAAATTACAAGACCAGTTTATAGTAGTGACGGAAAAGATTATACCTATTCTTGGTACAAAGGAAATATTGACATTGATGATTTACCAGATGGAGATTATGAATTATATATTGTAACAGAAAGTAAAGATTATTATGCTAAAACAAGAATTAGTAACAAAGTATTAAAAGAACAAGTGGCAACTTATACAAGTGAAAAAACAGTAACTACTAGAAACGATTATAGAGATTCAGATATGCCTTTACAGTTTGTAATAAGAACAGAAAAAATAGCAGATAAAACTGCTAATAGCGTTTACAATCAATACACACAATATCGTACATTTGCTTTTGAAGAAAACAAATTACATATTAAAGGAACAGCATATTCAATTGGAATGAATCTAGCTGCTTCTCAAAATATAAAAAGACAAATTATATTTGAAAATCAAGAAAACTATAAAACCTATAGCTATGATTTAGGAAGTATTACAAATGGTATGTATACTGTAGGAGCAACTCTAGGAGACGGATTAGATAAGACAAGAGCGTGGTTTGATAGTACGATTGATATTACCAATATTCCAAAAGGAACGTATACAATCTATATCGCAACACAGGCAAATGTAGATGACTATAGTGAATTAACAGAATTATTATCAAGAAATTTAGATGATGTAGTACTAAACGCAGATGGAAAAACCTACAGCTTTACAATAGATACTAACAAACGCTATAGAATAGAAATGAATGTAGAATAGGAAGTCATAATGACTTCTTTTCTGTTATAAAAAATAAAAAATATTGCTAACGAATTATGCAATATTTTTTCATAAAGCTTGATACTTTATGATGACATATTTTTATTATTTCTATACTAAATATACTATATTTTTCTACTTTTCACAATGAAATTTATTCTATTTCCATGTTAAATGTATAAAATTCCCAAGAAAAAAGAGTTTTAATTAGTCAAAAAAATTGTCAGAAAATATGACAATTTTTTTCATGTTTATTAGAAATAGAATTTCTTTATTAGTAATTAGTGCCGAAATATAAATAGTCAAAATTCTAGTCAAATCTTATTTAGCTCTTATTTTATCAAGCAAAATCATAAAGTATCAAGCTTTGTGACTTTATGGTGTATATTTTCTAAGGAGTTTGATAAGATGGATAAGATAAATAAGTATAAAAGACAAATTATTTCACTCGGAGTACTTTTTCTTGTAATAATGGTTAGTTTAATGACTTATTCTTTTGCTGCATTAGGATTAAATTCTAGTATTATTATTACATCACAAAATACTAGTTATGAAAATAAAGAACCTGGTTCCTGGCAAGTAGAAAAAAGTGCCAATTGGATTTCTAGAAATACGGCAAGAATTACTTTTGATGTAGATACGATTTCTATGTCAGAATATGAATATAGTGATGTTATCTTTCTATTAGATGTATCAAGCTCGATGTCTGGAGAAAAGATTAACACTATGAAAGAGGCGGTGTCTAGTGGTATTGAAAAAGTCTTAGATAACGAAGAAAACCGAGTAGGAGTTATTACCTTTGGAACTACATCTCAGATTGTATCAAACCTTACCAATCAAAAAGATAATCTTCTAAATGAAATCAATCAATTAGA